>NZ_JARJHW010000284.1:0-6145 GCF_040560175.1 Streptomyces panacea | reverse complement strand
TCGGCACGGATCCGGCGCACGAGGATTTCGGAGCGAGGAGATTCCGGGTGGAGGACGGGCCGCGGCCGGTTATGGATATGGGTGGGGTGCAGGCGCACTCCAACTATTTCGATCCGGATCGCGACGAGGTGGCGGCTCGGAATGTCGCCAAAATCGTTGCAGGCAGAGGGCGGAACATCAGCATGCAGGACCCGCGATGAGAATTATGCGCTCAGTCTGTGTCCTTCTCCTGATTGCGGTGGCTGGATGCGGACTTACTTCAGGTGCGAACGGTCCAGAGGGGAAACAGTCGGGTATGAACATGCAGGAGGCCGCCGAGAGAGCGGATGCGATTGTTCAGCAGACAGTTGATTCGGTGAAGCCGAGACTTCGCTGGAACCATGGGCCGTCGATTGACAAGGTCTGCACCGACCTCAAGAACGACGCCAGCGGTACGGGGTCGGTGAGACGTCGCGTAGCGATCATGACCATCGTCTCGGAGCAGCGACGCGGCAGTTTGCTCGGTGTCGTGGAGCGTGGTTGGAAGTCACGAGGCTACGAGATCACCAGCGTGGATACGGATCACGATCTGCCCGCCATTTACGCGGCCACTCCAGAGGGCTTTCGCATGAGCGTGGCCGTCGCCGGCGAAGGTCAGTTCTTCTTCTCCATCACCACCCCGTGCTTCACCGAGTCGGACGTCGCCGATCCCAAGACCCCGCCGAACACCCCGCACCGCGAAGGTGGGTACCCCCAGCGTCCCGACTTCCACGACGACTTCTGGTCCGCCCCCACACCCCCACCCCGCACCTGATTCGCAGTCAGCTCCCCATGACCCCCCGCCCACCCCTGTGGCACAGTCGTTCCCGTGGATGCCCTCAGAGCCCAGGACCCCGCGCGGATCGGTGCCTACGTGCTGCTCGCGCGGCTCGGGCCGGGGGGATGGGGCAGGTGTATCTCGGGCGGTCGCCCGGGGGGCGGCTCGTCGCCGTCAAGGTGGTGCGGGAGGAGATCACCGAGCACCCTGAGGCTCTCGCCCGGTTCCGGCGGGAGGCGGAGACCGTACGTGCCGTGCGCAGCGCGTACACCGCGAATCTCATCGACGCGGGGCTGGACGCGGCGCCGTACTGGATCGCCACCGAGTACGTCACCGGCCCGACGCTCGCCCGCGCCGTGCGCGAGCGGGGGCCGTTTCCTCCGGTGACCTGTCGGCGGCTGATCGCCGCGATGGCCGAGGGACTGGCCAGCGTCCACGCGTACGGCGTCACGCACCGTGACCTGAAGCCGCAGAACGTTCTTCTGGCCGCCCAGGGGCCTCAGTTGATCGACTTCGGGATCGCCCGTGGGGTCGAGCAGACCGCACTCACGCAGGACGGCCAGGCCCCCGGCACGCCCGGCTACACCTCGCCCGAGGTGCTCGTGCGCAACGAGGTGGGCCCTGCCGCCGATATCTTCGCTCTCGGCGCGACCGTCGCCTACGCGGCGACGGGACGGGCGCCGTTCGGGGGCGGGGATTCCGCTGCCGTGAGCTACCGGGCCGTTCATGAGGAGATCGACACGGCCGGGGTCGAGCCCGGTCTCGCCGCGCTGATCCGCGAGTGCGTCGCCAAGGATCCCGCCTTTCGGCCCGGTCCGGCGGAACTCGTCCGGCGGTGCGCCGTGGACACGGCCCTCGTCGACGATCCCGCGTACCAACCGCTGGTCGCCATGGCCGCCGTGGTGCCGGACGCGCCCCAACGGCCCCACCACGCACCGACACCGGCGGTACACGACCTGCCGACCCGGACCCAGGGGCCTCCGCAGCTCCCGCCGTCCGCCCCGGCACGCCCCTCCCGGCGCGGTACGCCCTGGCTCGTCGCCGTCGCCGTCGGTGCCGTCATCGGGATCTCCGTCGCCACCGCCGTGTGGCTGCTCCCGGGAAGCGGAAGCGGGAGTGGAGACAACGGCGGCGGCGGAGACAACGAAGGCGCCGCTCCGAGCGACCTGGCCTCCACCGGGAAGCCCGACGGCCCTCCCGGGTACATCCAGGACATCGGCACCTCCCGGCACGCCTGGAACGGCCTCCGGGACAGTTGCAACCTCCCCGCCGAGGAGGAGGCGCCGCTCCAGTTCCAGTTCGCCACCACCACCGGCGAGAACGACCCCACCGGTGAAGTCCCGCTCGGCAAGGCGCAGATCGGCTACCGGCTCAAGTACGAGGAGCCGAACCTCCCCCCGTACTACGTCTCCGTCGAAGTGAAGCCTCCCCACCGGCTCGACGGGAACGGCCGCCCCGGTGCCTCGGACGAGAACAGCGACCAGTTCGGCTTCGTCAGCAGGGCCGCCGATCTGTACGAGGGGGACGAGACCGAGTGGAAGTACCTCACCTACCCCGACGACTTCTCCTTCCGCACCGGCGGCGGGGGCCGGCCCGCGCCGCCGCTCTCCGACGACCCCGGCGAGTGGACCGTCGTCTACCACCACGCCACCTCGGACAAGGACCACAGGAGCGTCGTCTGCACCGGGTTCATGTCCGACGTCCTGTCCGAATAGCACCGACACGACAGGCGGGAAAATGGCGGTGAACGTGTCCCGGATGAGGGAGGGTTGAGAGGTGCGTAAATTCTGGATGGCCGGCGCGATCGGGCTCGGGCTGAGCCTGTGCTTCATCGCGCTGCTCGTCGTCGGGACGTACTCCGCCGCCGCCGGTGGCGCGGGAGGTGGTGGGGCGGTCGGGCTGGCCAAGGGGGCCGTGCCCGCGAAGTATCAGCGGCTGGTGCAGGAGTGGGGCAATCTCTGCCCCGCGATCAATCCCGCGCTGCTCGCCGCGCAGCTCTACCAGGAGAGCGGCTGGGACCCCGACATCGTGAGCCCGGCGCAGGCCCAGGGCATCGCGCAGTTCATTCCGGGGACCTGGGCGGCGCACGGCGTCGACGGGGACAAGGACGGCGACCGCGACGTCTGGGACCCGCAGGACGCGATTCCGTCGGCCGCGACGTACGACTGCAAACTCGCCGGGTACGTCGACGATGTGCCGGGCAATCAGACGAAGAACATGCTCGCGGCGTACAACGCGGGCGCGTACGCGGTCATCAAGTACGGGGGCGTCCCGCCGTACCCCGAGACGCAGAATTACGTGAAGGTCATCACCACCCTCGAACAGAGCTTCGCCCGCCCCGTCGGCCGCGTAGAGCCCTCCAAGCAGGCCGCCGCCGCCATCTACTACGCGCAGCAGAAGCTCGGTACGAAGTACCTGTGGGGCGGCAACGGCACCCCCGAGCAGCAGGGGCGGTTCGACTGTTCCGGGCTGACTCAGGCTGCCTACCGGTCCGTCGGGATCGAGTTGCCGCGTGTCGCCAACGATCAGTACAACGCCGGGGAGCATCCCTCGCGCGACCAGTTGATGCCCGGGGATCTCGTCTTCTTCTCCGACGACCTCACCAACTCGCGGACCATCCGGCACGTCGGGATGTATGTCGGAGGCGGGTACATGATCAACGCTCCGTACACCGGCGCGGTGATCCGGTTCGACAAAATCGACACCCCTGACTACTTCGGGGCGACCAGGGTCACCGAAGACGGCGCGAAATCGCTGCCGACCGATCTGCCCACCGAGCGGAAGTCCGGTACGTAAAACGGCTGACGGGACGTCGGTCCGACGGGGCGTAAGGGTGGCGAAGGGTTGACACCCGGAAGGGTGGAGTCGGGCCCCGTCCGGGGCGCGCGTGGCCGGAATTATCCGTTCGTTCACCGCTCTGAGCTGGGACGATGTGTCACTCTTCGATAACGTCCTGGAGATCGTCCGGTGAAGACTGGAACCTGTAGGGGGATCAGGCCGTTCCCTGGACTGGGGCTGTGGCGTTGATCGCGCAGCACTGACCGCAGGCACCGCGGGGGTTGGTGGAAGCGACACGCCCGGAGGCGTGTCGTGGTGGGCGACAAGGCAAGGGGCCGCAGCACATGGCTGGACTCGCGATCGATGGGTCGAACCCCGACGTCAGCCTGCTCTACGACATCAACGGTCTGGCCAAGTCGGCCCCCGACCGGTTCGACCGCGGCATGGAGTTCGCCGGCGAGTACGGGATCATGATCGGGCTCGTCCTCGTCGCGCTCTGGTGCTGGTGGAGCGTGCGGCGGCGCGGGGCGGCCGAGGATTCCGTGGCCGCCGTCGCCGGGCTGCTGTGGGCGCCGCTCGCCGCCGGTGTCGCGTTGCTGATCAACATCCCGATCCGGGAGTTCGTCGGGCGCGACCGGCCCTTCGTCGACCACCCGGGGCTGGACGTCCTGGTGGCCGGCAAGACCGACTTCTCCTTCGTCAGCGACCACTCGACCATGGCCATGGCCCTGGGCGCGGGCATCTTCGTCGCCCACCGCAAGTTCGGGCTCGCCGCGATCGGGCTCGCGCTGGTCGCGGGCTTCAGCCGGGTCTATCTGGGCGTGCACTACCCGACCGACGTGATCGGCGGCTTCGCCCTCGGTACGGCTGTCGTGCTGCTCCTCGCGCCGCTCGCCATGGCGCTGCTCACCCCCCTGGTGTCGGCGGTCTGCCGGTCGCCGCGGGTGGGGCTGCTCGTACGGTCGCGTGCCGCGCGGGACGCCGACCGGGCCGAGGCCGCCGAGACGCCGGGGACCCGGCCGCTCGGCATCCCCGAGGCGCGGCCCGACGACAACAACCTCGCCGCGTGACACCCACCAACACCTAGAGCGCCTGCGGGAAATCGAACATGCGCGTCGGGTCGTAGCGCTCCTTCAGCTCCTTCAGCCGGTCCGCCGCCGGGCCGTAGTACGCCCCGCGCCAGTCGGTCAGCGCCGGGTCGGTGTAGTTCTGGTACGCCGCGCCCGACGCGTGACTTCGTAGGGCACCTTGGCTTGTTTTCAGCCATGCCTGCTGCGAGGTGCCGGACGTGCCGGGGCGCCAGGACGCCACGTACTGCGCGAGCATCCGGGAGCCGCGGTGCACGAAGGCCGTCGCGAGCGGGTCCACCCGGTTGATCGCGCCGCCGAGCGCGGTCAGCGCGACCGTGCCCGACCCCGCTCCGTCGGCGACCTTGATCCGGCTGAAGTCCTCCACGGCCGACAGCACGGTGCCGATGCCCGCCGGCGACAGCGACCGGTCGAAGAAGTCCGAGGTCGCGGCGTACGTCTCCCGTGACAGCGCGCCGTCCTTCCCCCGGCCGGGCGTGGTGCCGGGCAGCCGGCACCGGTCGTCGCTGAATCCGGCGCAGCCGGCGTACGCGAGCATCGACTCCTCGTAGCCGCGCGGGCGCAGCGAGACGAAGCTCGCCGGGGAGCCCGCGCGGTCGGCGAGCCGGTCGAGGGCGTTCTTGAGGTCGGACTCGCCGCCGAGAGTGAAGGCGGAGACCGAGAGCGTCGGGTCGGCGCCGCCGCCCGCGCCGACCGCGAGATGGAGCGAGGACCAGATCTCGTCCGGCTGGTCGGGGCCCCACTCCTGCCAGGCCGCGAAGACCGAACGGGCCTTTGACCAGGGCCAGTTGAGGTTCGCCGCCACGCCGGTGGCGGCGGGGTGGGTGCGGAAGCGCAGCTCGGTGACGACACCGAAGTTGCCGTTGCCCGCGCCCCGCAGGGCCCAGAAGAGATCCTTGTGCTGCTCGGCGTCGGCGGTCAGGCGCTTGCCGTCGGCCGTCACGATCGTCGCCGAGGTGAGGCTGTCGCAGGTCAGACCGTACGCGCGGGAGACGACCCCGTGGCCGCCGCCCAGGGTGAGACCGGAGATGCCGACGGTGGCGCAGGAACCGCCCGGGATCGTACGGCCCCGCCGGGCGAGCGCGCCGTAGATGTCGATGAGCTTGGCGCCCGCGCCGATGACGCCGTCCGACGCCGCGTCATCGAGGGCGTCGAGGGAGGAGATGTCGATGACGAGCCGGCCGTTGCCGCTGGACCAGCCGGCGTAGGAATGGCCGCCGTTGCGGATCGAGACCGGGGTCTCGTGCGCGCGGGCGAAGGCCAGGCACTCCCGGATGTCGTCCTCGCCGGCGACATACGCGACGGCCGCGGGCTTCAGGCCGTCGAAGCGCGTGTTGTAGAGCTGGCGGGCCGTCGCGTACTCGCTGTCCCCCGGCCGTACGAGCTGACCGTCCAGCCCCGAGGCGAGCGCGCCCCAGGCGGGGGAGGAAGAGGTACGCGTCGGAGGGGGCTTGTTCGCGGTGGAGCCCGATGAGCCCTGTCT
>NZ_JARJHW010000283.1:0-6216 GCF_040560175.1 Streptomyces panacea | reverse complement strand
AAGAGACAGCCCGGCATCCCCCCGCGCGACCGCCGACCCGCCAAAGGCCAACGAGCCGGCCACGGCGGCGGCGGACAGTGCGAGGAGGAGGGCTCTCTGGCTGTTGTTCCGGTAAGTCGTCATACCGCAAGGGTTGTTGACGGGGCGCCTGTTTCCCATGTGGCAGGCAGGCATCCGGGGGATGGGGGTATCCCCCGGGGCCGCCGAGGGGAACACCGGCCGAACACCCCCCTCACCAGTCGCGTTCGGCGACCAGCTCCTCCAGATCCGCGTCCGCGAAGCCGTAGGCATCCGCGATGAACCCGAAGTCCCCGGCTATCTCGTCGCGTGCCATGGTCTCGATCTCACTCCCCGCTGCCCAGAACTCCTCCTGCAACCGGTTGAACTCCTCCGTCGCCCCCTCGGTGAGCGCGTACAGCGCCGCCAGGTCAACCGGCCGCTCCGCCTCGATACGCGCGCACAGCCGAAGCAGGATGTCCCGCCCCTTGTCGAGAAGGTGATCCGGGAAGTACTCGTCCCCGTACAGCGCGCGCAGAAACACCCGCCCCGCCACCTGCTGGTTCGTCATCGACATGGTGATCCCCATCCCCCTCGAAGAGCCGAGGTGTCGATCCTGCACCACGGGTCTGACAACCGGGTGGGGAACGAGTTCGGCGGTGTGGACTCCGCGTATCTCTCGGGAAATGAATCAGTTGGGCGAACACGCCGCAGAGGCGTGGGCGGAGCGATATCGTCACGGCTTCAACCAATTGCCGCATCTGGGGCGCCCACGGGCGAACCGGGGAGGAAGCAGAACTCGATGAGCCGCCGTTCTCACGGACTGATAGGCACCTGGGCGGAGATCCAGCAGCAGCAACGACGCCAGGACGAGGCGCAGCGGCGCTCGTGGGCGCAGGCGCAGCGGGAGCAGGAGCGTCAGCAGCGGGCCGCCGAGCGGGCGGCGTCGCGCAACCGGCGCGAGCAGCAGGCCGCCTACCGGCAGCGGCGGGAGGCCGACGCGCGGCAGCGGACCGAGGAAATCGAGCGCCGGGTGCAGGTGTTGGAGAGCTTGCTGGTCACAGGGTGTGCCGCGCCGGGTTTCACGCCCGCCGCGCTGGCCCGGCCCGAGCAGGTGGAGCCGTTCTCGCCGGGGCAGCTCGCCGTGCCCGTACCGATGCCGGACCCGAACGCCTATCCGCCCCAGACGGGCGGCGGTTGGGGATTCGGGGCCAACCGGCAGGCACAGGAGCAGGCCCGCGCGCGGTTCGAGTACGACTGGCGGGCCGCGCAGGACGCGGAGGCCAGGCGCCAGCAGCAACTCGCCGCCTATCGTGGGCAGTACCAGCAGTGGGCCGACGAGCAGTTGGCCGCGATACGCCACCACAACGCGGGCATCGCCGGCCTGGTCGCCACCCTGCACCGGGGCGAACCCGGCTCCGTGGTGGACTACTTCACCGCCGCCCTGTACGCCTCGCAGGGCTGGCCCGAGGACGTACCGCGCCAGGTTTCCGCCTCGTTCGACGCCGCCGCCCAACAGCTCATCCTGAACTGGGAGTTGCCCGCCCTGTCGATCGTGCCTGACGCGTCACTCGTGCGGTACATGCCGGGGGCCGACCGGGACAAGGAGGTCCGGCGTCCCGCAACCGAGCGCCGCACGCTCTACCGCGATGTCCTGGCCCAGTGCGTGCTTCTCGCCCTGCACGAGCTGTTCGTGGCCGATCAGTTCGGCGTGCTCGACTCGGTGGTCCTGAACGGATTCGTGGACGACACCGACCCCGCGACCGGACATCGGGCGCAGAAGTTCCTGGCCACCGTGATGGTGTCGCGCGCGGCGTTCGAGCAGGTGAATCTGGCCCAGGTGAGCGCGCCGGACTGCCTGGTGGACGGCTTACGGGGCCAGCTCTCGGACCGTCCGGACCGGGGCACCGCCGTACGGCCGGGCCGGCTGCCCGGCGAGGCCGGACGCAATGTGGTCACACACGGCGGCGGCGAGGAGCCGGACCTCCACGAGATGGATCCCCTGGAGTTCGAGGAGCTGGTCGCCGAGCTGTTCCGGGCGATGGGCATGCAGGCCGTCACGACGAAGCGGTCGGGCGACGGCGGTGTCGACGTCGACGCGCTGGATCCCGAGCCGATCCGGGGCGGCAAGATCATCGTGCAGGTGAAGCGGTACCGCAACACCGTTCCGCCGAGCGCGGTGCGCGATCTGTACGGCACGGTGCAGGACGCGGGCGCGAACAAGGGTGTGCTGATCACGACTTCGACCTTCGGTCCCGGCTCGCACGCCTTCGCCGGGGCGAAGCCCCTGACGCTCATCTCGGGCTCGGAGCTGGTCGACCTTCTGCACCGCCACGGCCTGAGCGGACGGCTCGGCCGGCCCGCGCGGCGAGCGCCGCGAGCGGAGCCCGTACCCGACATCGACACGGAGACCGGGACGGATCCCGAGCCGGATCCGGAGCCCGAACTCGACGATGCCAGTGTCCTCGGCCTGGCCTGGTCCGGCAGCGTGGCCCTGGACGTGTGCGCTCTCGTCTGCACGGGCAACCGGGTACTCGCCGAAGACCAGTTCGTCTTCTTCAACAACCCCCGCACCCCCGACGGCAGCGTGCAGATGATGCCGGGCTTCGGTGAGGACAAGGCCGCCGTCTGGGTGCGCTTCGAGCAGCTTCCCCGGGCCGCCGACCGGCTGGTGCTCGTCGCCGCCGTCGACCCGGAGGTCAACCCGCACGCCGACCTGTCCGGCCTCACGAACGCGCGCATCCGGCTGTCCGACCCGTCCGGAACGGGCATCGACGAACTGCCCGTCTCCGACGGCCGCGCCGGCGAGACCGCGCTCGTCCTCGGCTCCTTCCGCAAACGGGCGGGCGGTGACTGGGACTTCGTCACCGGCGGCAAGGGATATCCGGGCGGGCTGGTCGCCCTCGTGGAGGAGTACGGCATAGACGTCGAGTAGGCCGGGCGGTAAGTCGGCGTTGCCTCAGGCGGTGCGTCGGGCGGTGGGTCGCGCGGTGCGTCGGGCGGTGGGTCAGGCGGCGGGTCAGGCCGTGAGTGGCGCGGTACGTCGGGCGGTGCGTGATCTTACGGTCGCGTGACATGCCGTCGCGGGTCCCCGCCGCTCCGTGATCGCGCGCCTAGCGTGGTGGGCATGCGTGTACTTGTCACCGGCGGAGCCGGGTTCATCGGGTCGGAGATCGCCGGCGCTCTCGTCTCGCGCGGTCACGAAGTGGTCGTGTACGACGCCATGTTGCCCTCCGCGCACGGCAGGGCCGCTCCCCGGCCCGTGCGGGACGGGGAGCGGCTGGTCGTCGGGGACGTGCGGGACCGGGAGGCCGTCGACGCGGCGCTCGGTGGCGTCGACGCCGTCTGTCACCAGGCCGCCATGGTCGGGCTCGGGAAGGACTTCGCCGACGCGCCCGCGTACGTGGGGTGCAACGACCTCGGCACGGCCGTGCTCCTCGCCGCCATGGCCGGCGCGGGCGTGCGGTCGCTGGTGCTCGCCGGGTCGATGGTCGTGTACGGGGAGGGGCGCTACGACTGCCCGCGCCACGGCGTGGTCCGCCCAGGACCGCGTGCTGCCGCCGATCTGGAAGCGGGCCGGTTCGAGCCCAACTGCCCCGCCTGTGGTGCGGAGTTGACGCCCGGCCTGGTGGGCGAGGACGCCCCCGCCGATCCCCGGAACGTGTACGCCGCGACGAAGCTCACGCAGGAGCACCTGGCTTCCTCATGGGCGCGCGCGACGGGTGGGCGCGCCATGTCTCTGCGGTACCACAACGTGTACGGACCGGGCATGCCCCGCGACACCCCGTACGCGGGCGTCGCCTCCTTCTTCCGGTCCGCGCTGGCGCGCGGCGAGGCGCCCCGCGTGTACGAGGACGGCGGCCAGCGGAGGGACTTCGTGCACGTACGGGACGTGGCCGCCGCCAATGTGGCCGCGCTCGACGCGCTGTCCATGGCGGTGGCCCCCGGCTTCGCCGCGTACAACACCGGCAGCGGCGAGCCGCACACCATCGGCGAGATGGCCGCCGCGCTGGCGGCGGCGCACGGCGGGCCCGCGCCCGTCGTGACCGGCGAATACCGCCTCGGCGACGTACGCCATGTCACCGCCGACTCCCAGGCGTTGCGCGACGAGCTGGGCTGGAAGCCGGGGGTGGGGTTCGCCGAGGGCATGGCGGAGTTCGCGACGGCGCCGCTACGTGAGCCCGGGGGCGAGCCCGGACGCGTACTCGACCAGCCTCGTCTGTAGCTCCGGATACGGCGTCGCTCCGGGGACGGTACCGGTGCCCCGTACCGCTTCCGCGACGGCGACGGCCGCGTGGAGTGCGGCCCGGTACGGCAGGGATCCCGTACTCACGCGGCGTACGCCCAGCTCCGCCAGTTCGGCGGGCGAGAGCGTGGGGATCGCGAGGACGTTGAGGGGTACGGGGACGGCCGCCGCCAGTTCGCGCAACACGGCGGGGTCCGTGGCGCCGGGGACGAACACGCCGTCCGCGCCCGCCTCGACGTAGCGCGCCGCGCGTTCCAGCGTCGCGGCGACGGTGGCGTCCTGGCCGAGCCAGTAGGTGTCGACGCGCGCGTTGACGAACACCTCCGGGCAGCGCCGCTTCACCGCCGTGACCTTCGCGGCGTGCGCTGCGGGGTCGATGAGCGTCTCGGCGGTGCTGTCCTCGATGTTGACGCCCGCGACGGCCACCAGCGCGCGGACGTACACGGCGACCTCGTCCGGGTCGTCCGCGTAACCGTCCTCGATGTCCACGCTGACATGCACCGGCAGCGGTGCCAGCGCGCGGGCCAGGGCGAGGTTCGCGTCGCGCGTCGACCGGCCGCCGTCCGGGCGGCCGAGCCCGGAGGCGACCCCGAAGCTGGTCGTGCCGACCGCCTCGAACCCGGCGTGGACGAAGGCGAGGGCCGAGGGGACGTCCCAGGCGTTGGGGAGGACCAGGGGCCGCTCCTGGTGGTGCAGCGCGCGGAAGGTGTCGCGGGAAGTCGAGCGAGTCATACGCGAACCGTACGGACCTCGCCCCGCCCGGCGCCGTAACAGGACGGGTCGGGACGGGCGCCGTAAGGGGAAGGGGCGGACGGGCGTCGTAACCGGGCGGCGCGGGGCAGGACCGGATCGAGCCGCGTCTCAGGCCGCCGCCGCGGGGAGCGTCACCTCGAAGCAGCAGCCGCCCGTGACGTTGCGGACCGCCGCCCGGCCGGCGTGGGCCTCCACGATGCCTCGCACGATCGCGAGTCCGAGGCCCGCCCCGGCCGGGGGCGTACGCGCGTCGCTGCCGCGCCAGCCCGTGTCGAACACCCGCGGCAGGTCCTCCTCCGGGATCCCGCCGCAGCCGTCCGTCACCGACAGGACCACCCCGCCCTCGAAGTGGCGCGCGGTGACGGCGACCGTGCCGTCGGCCGGGGTCCGGCGGATGGCGTTGACCAGCAGATTGCCCAGGACCCGGCTCATCTCCTTGCTGTCGACCTCCACCGGTACGGCGTCGATACGGTCCCCCACGAGCCGTACGCCCAGCTCGCGCGCCAGCGGGTCGGCGCCGGCCAGCGCGTCGCCGACCAGGTCGTACACGGAGATACGGGCCGGGGTCAGGGTGAGTGATCCCGCGTGGATCCGGGAGAGTTCGAAGAGGTCGCCGACCATGCCGTTCATGCGCTCGACCTCGGTACGTATCTGTCGCAGGTAACGCGGGGAGTCGACGGCCATGCCGTCCTCCAGCGCCTCCGACATGGCGCGGAGCCCGGCGAGGGGCGTCCGCAGGTCGTGCGAGATCCACGCGACGAGTTCGCGCCGCGAGGTCTCCAGCGCGCGCTCGCGCTCACGCGAACTGTCCAGCTTGGCGCTGGTGGCCGCCAATTCGCGTGTCAGTGCGGCCAGTTCGGCGGTCGCCGGCTCGACGGGCGCGGCGAAGACGCCGCCGTCGCCGAACGACCGGGCGGCCAGGGTCAGGTCCCTGCTGCGGGCGACCATCCACCGTCCGAGGAGGACGGCGGTGAGGAGGGAGACGACGGCGGCCATCGCGACGACCGTCGTGACGACGCTCAGATCGTGCGGCGACAGGAACATCGCCCAGGCGACGGCGAGCGTCCCGGCGAGCATGGCCGTCACGGCGACGGCGGCGACCACGGTCACGGACACGACGAGCGAACGGTGCCGGAGGAGGCGCAGGGTGAGGGCACCGAGCAGCCCGGCGGCGGCCGCCCCGAGGAACGCGATGAGCGCGATGAGGAACATGTCGGTCA
>NZ_JARJHW010000282.1:0-6223 GCF_040560175.1 Streptomyces panacea | reverse complement strand
GTCGGCCGAGTACGCCCGGTACGAGGCCGGTCCTCCGCCTTGCGATGCACCGCACCAGACGCCGCGGGCCCCGCCCTGCGGGCGGACGGCGCTACTTCGAAGACACGACCTAGGACCGCGCATTACGGCGCGTGCCCTCATCTGCGAGACTCGGTCCGTGATCCAGTTTCGGTTCGGGCTGACACCCGTGAAGGACATCCGGCCGTGGGGAGGCGACACCCCCTCCCTGTCCTGGTTCAGCCTGACCGACGGCTGGTACGACCTTGAAGCCGACGGCCACCACCTCTTCCGCCACACCGACGGCACGCACGTCGACTACTACGTGGTCCGGCTCTGGGAGGACGTGCTCGACGCACTTCCGGCGGCGCTTGAGCCGGTGCCGGCGGACCTGGTCCCCTTCGTGGCCGGCGACCTCATGGCATGGCTCCCGTCCGACCGTCCCGACACCGAGGCCGCGGCCGACTGGTACGGCCAACACAGCCTCGACATGGGGTACTCGCAGTCCGCGCCCCACATCCGCTGGTGGCGGACCGCGGGGGAGTCCGGGGACGACCTCATGACCGTCACCTGGGCATACGACCGGGACGAGGACCACGAGTTCACCGCTCCCGCCGCCGGCCGCGTCACCCTCCTCACCACCGACTTCATCGCGGCCGTGACCAGCCTCCACCGCGACCTCTTCGCGGCCATGGAAGCGCGCGTCACCGCCCTCGAAGCCACCGGACCCCCACCCGGCGTCGAGATCGACCTCCGTCACCTCCGCCACGAACAGCAGGACCGGGCGACCTGGCTCCGCCGCGCCCTGGACCGCGAGTGCGACACCGACTGGGCGGCCGTACGGGCCGGAGCCCGCGTCCTTGTCCCCCTGCCACCCCCGTAGCCTCGTCCCCATGCCCCACGACCTGCGCGTGCTGATCCTCGGCGGCACCACCGAAGCCCGTCGCCTCGCCGACGCGCTCGCTGCCGAAGCCCCCCACGCGCACGTCACCACGTCCCTCGCCGGGCGCGTCACCAACCCGAGCGCCCCCGCCACCGGCGACCTGCGCGTCGGCGGCTTCGGTGGGCCCGACGCCCTCGCCGCGTGGCTGGTCGCGCACCGTATCGACGTCCTCGTGGACGCCACGCACCCCTTCGCCGCCAGCATCAGCGCCCACGCCGCCCAGGCCGCGGCAGCCTCCGGCACCGACCACTTCGCTCTGCGCCGCCCCGGCTGGCCCGCCGACCCGCGGGACCGCAGGCACCCCGCCCGCTCGCTCGCGGACGCCGCCGCGCGGCTTCCGGCGTTCGGCGGGGGCACACGCGTCTTCCTCACCACCGGGCGTCAGGGCCTCGCCGCCTTCGCGGGCCCCGAACTGGACGGGCTGCACTTCCTCGTACGCACCGTGGAACCGCCCGAGCCGCCCCTGCCGCGCAGCACGCGCATCCTGCTGGACCGGGGCCCGTACACCGTCGAGGGCGAGACCGCGCTCCTGCTCGAACACCGGGTCGACGTCCTCGTCACCAAGGACAGCGGTGGATCGGCCACCGTCGCGAAACTCACCGCCGCCCGCGAACTCCGCCTGCCCGTGGTGATGGTCGAGAGGCCGCCCGCGCCCGAGGGCGTACCGGAAGTGGCCGACGTACGAGCCGCACTGGACCGCTTGGGCCTCAGTCCCGCCGCAGCAGATACGTGTCCATGATCCAGCCCTTGCGCGCGCGGGCCTCCGCCCGTAGCTCCACGATCCGGTCCGCGACCTCCGAGAGCCGCCCGGAGACCAGGATCTCGTCCGCCGTACCGACGTACGCGCCCCAGTGGATGACCGGGTCCTCCGCCAGGTAGTGACGGAACGACTGGTGCCCGTCCAGCATCACCACCACGTCGTCCACCCCCTGCGGCCACGCCTCCGCCAGCCGTCGGCCCGTGGTGATCTGCACGGGGCGCGCCACCCGGTTCAGCCCCGTGCGGTGCTTGGCGAGCAGCGCCGAGACGCTGCTGATGCCGGGGATCACCTCGTGCTCGAAGCCGACCGTGCCGCGCGCCAGGATCTCGTCCAGGATGCCGAGCGTGGAGTCGTACAGCGCGGGATCGCCCCACACCAGGAACGCACCGACCTGGTCCTCGCGCAGTTCGTCGGTGATCATCCGCTCGTAGATGTCGGCGCGCCGGGTACGCCAGTCGCCAACTGCCGGGGAGTAGTCGGCGCCGCCGGCCGTCCGGTCCCGGTCCGGATCGCGCGCCTCGACCAGCCGGTACTCCCGGCCGTCCGCGATGTGCTCCGCGAGGATGTCGTGCCGCAGCCGGATCAGGTCCGCTTTCGCTTCGCCCTTGTCGAGGAGGAAGAAGACGTCCACCCGGTTCAGCGCCTTGACCGCCTGGAGGGTCAGCTGATCCGGGTCGCCCGCGCCGATGCCGATCACATAGATCTGTCTCACCGGCCCGAGTCTGCCTCATGACGCCGACAGCCTTGCCCGCCATGGCGCCGACAGCCTTGCCCGCCCCATAGAGACATCGGATGTATGCGCGGGTCTTACGTTCGCCGGGGGCCCCGACATATGCTCCGGCCATGCGTGTCGCTCTCTTCGTCACCTGCGTCAACGACGCGGTGTATCCGTCCACCGGGATCGCGACCGTGCGGCTCCTCGAACGCCTCGGAGTGGAGGTCGACTTCCCCGAGGCTCAGACCTGTTGCGGACAGCCACAGTTCAACACCGGCTACCGCAAGGAGACCGAGCCGCTCGTGCGCCGTACGGCCGCCGCCTTCGAGGGGTACGACTACGTGGTGACCCCCTCGGGATCCTGTGCCGCCATGGTCCGGCAGCACTACCCGAAGATCGGCGACGCCTCGGCCGCCTCCCTCGCCACCCGCACCTACGAGCTGACCGAATTCCTTGTCGACGTCCTCGAAGTGACCGACGTCGGCGCGTACTTCCCGCACACGGTGACCTACCACCCCTCCTGCCACGGCCTGCGCCTCCTCGGCCTCGGCGACAGACCGCGCCGCCTGCTGGAAGCCGTCGACGGACTGGAACTGCGCGAGCTGCCCGGCGCCGACGAATGCTGCGGATTCGGCGGCACCTTCGCCGTGAAGAATTCCGATGTCTCCACCGCCATGGGCCAGGACAAGGTCAGCAACGCCGTCTCCACCGGCGCCGAGGTTCTGTGCGGCGCCGACAACTCCTGTCTGATGCACATCGGGGGCGTACTGCGCCGCGAGGAAGCACCGCTGCGCGCCCTGCATCTCGCCGACATCCTGGCGAGCACCCGAGAGGAGCCCCTCGTATGAGCGGGACGTTCGTCGGTATGCCGTCCTTCCCGCGGGCGGCCAAGGAGGCCGTGCACAACAAGACCCTGCGCGGCAATCTGCGCCACGCCACCCACACCATCCGCGACAAGCGCGCCAAGGCCGTGGCCGAACTCTCCGACTGGGCCGAGCTCCGCGAGGCCGGGAAGCAGATCAAGGACCACACGCTCCGCCATCTCGACCGCTATCTCGTCCAGTTGGAAGAACGGGTCACGGCGGCGGGCGGCACCGTCCACTGGGCGGCCGACGCCGACGAGGCCAACCGGATCGTCGCGGACCTGGTCAAGGCCACCGGCGAGACCGAGGTCGTCAAGGTCAAGTCGATGGCCACGCAGGAGATCGGTCTCAACGAGGCGCTGGAGGCCGAGGGCATCGCGGCGTACGAGACCGACCTCGCCGAACTGATCGTCCAGCTCGGCGACGACCGGCCCTCCCACATCCTCGTCCCCGCCATCCACCGCAACCGCGGCGAGATCCGCGACATCTTCCGCGCGAAGATGGCCGACTGGGGCCGGGCCGCGCCCCACGGCCTCACCGACATCCCGGCGGACCTCGCCGAGGCGGCCAGGCTCCACCTCCGGGAGAAGTTCCTGCGCGCGAAGGTCGGAATCTCCGGCGCCAACTTCATGGTCGCCGAGACCGGCACGCTCGTCGTCTTCGAGTCCGAGGGCAACGGCCGGATGTGTCTGACGCTGCCCGAGACGCTGATCTCCGTGGTGGGCATCGAGAAAGTGGTGCCGAGCTGGCGGGATCTGGAGGTGTTCCTCCAGACGCTGCCGCGCTCCTCGACGGCCGAGCGGATGAATCCGTACACCTCGACCTGGACGGGCACCGCCGACAGCGACGGGCCGCGGACCTTCCACCTCGTCCTCCTCGACAACGGCCGCACCGACACCCTCGCCGACGAGGTCGGCCGCCAGGCGCTGCGCTGCATCCGCTGCTCGGCCTGCCTCAACGTCTGCCCGGTGTACGAGCGGGCCGGCGGGCACGCGTACGGCTCCGTCTATCCGGGGCCGATCGGCGCGATCCTCAGCCCCCAACTCCGGGGCACCCAGAGCGAGATCGACGCCTCACTGCCGTACGCGTCGTCGCTCTGCGGCGCCTGCTACGAGGTGTGCCCGGTCGCGATCGACATTCCCGAGGTGCTGGTGCACCTGCGGGAGCGGGTCGCCGATCAGGGCGGCAAGGGTCACCGGCTCGAAAAGGCCGCGATCAAGGCGGCCGGGTGGGTGCTCGACCATCCCGGCGTGCTGGGGGCGGGGGAGCGGGTCGCGTCGAAGACGCGCAGGCTGCACCCGTCGAAGCTGCCCGGCGCGGGGGCGTGGACGCGGAGCAGGGAACTGCCGGAGATGCCGGCGGAGCCGTTCCGCGACTGGTGGAAGAAGAACCGGAAGCCGAAGCCGGACGGGTCACCCAAGTCCGAGGGGGAGAAGCCCTGATGAGCACCACAGCCGACTCCACCGGAGCCGGAGCCGGAGCCGGAGCCCGAGCCGGATCCGGCTCGCGGGAGCGCATCCTGGCCCGGGTCCGCGCGGCTGTCGCCGACGCGCCAGACGCTCCCGAGGTCACGCGCGACTACCTCGACACGCACACCCCTGACGCCGGCATGGTCGACCTGCTGGCCGAGAACCTCGCCGACTACCGCGCCCTCGTCCACCGCACCGACTCCGCCGGGCTCTCGGACCTGCTGATGCGCCTGCTCGCCGAGCACGGCTCCCGTACGGTGCTCGTGCCGCCCGGCCTGCCGCCGGGGTGGCTCGCCGCCGCCGATCCGACCCGGATCCACGACCGGGAGGCTTCCACCGCACGGGAGTTGGACGAGGTCGACAGCGTCGTCACCGGCTGCGCCGTGGCCATCGCGGAGACCGGCACGATCGTCCTGGACGGCAGCCCCGACCAGGGCCGGCGCCGTATCTCACTCGTACCGGACCACCACATCGTCGTGGTCCGGGCGCCGGAGCAGGTCGTCGCCTCCGTACCGCAGGCGATGCCGCGGCTCGACCCGACCCGGCCGCTGACCTGGATCTCGGGGCCGTCGGCCACGAGTGACATCGAGCTGGACCGGGTCGAGGGTGTGCACGGCCCGCGCACGCTGGAGGTCGTCCTGGTCGAGGACTGACCGGGACGACGCCCCGGCTGCCCGTCGCTGTCCGGCCGGATTGTGGACGTACGCCGTCGTGCAGCGTCGTCCTCCGGCTCGGACTCCGGCTTCGGTGACCCCTATGTCGATGCCGTACGCGACGGCACGAAGACGGCCTCCGACGTCGCCGCGCCCTTCGGGAAGCGGTGGACCCGGCTCGTGCCCCGACGGGGCCCTAAGCCCGCCACATCTCACCGGCCGAGACGGAGTACGCGTACCCGTGGCGGTGCGCGACCAGCGACTCGTCGACGCGCGGGAGCTCAGGCCCGGACGAGGGTATGGCTGACCGGTCTGTTCCGGAGTGTCGCTCACCACCCTTCGGCCGCCCTCAGGGGCGGTCGGACCCCGTCAGGCGCGGGGCCTCGACAGCGGCGTCGATGGGGGCGTCCTCGATCCGTTCCGCCAGCTCACGGGCCCAGGAGGTCAGGCCGCGGACATCGATCCCGTACGGCGCCTCGTACCCGGAGATCCGCTCGGCGCCCCGCAGCAGCAGCCGCGCCCCGCCCGTCGTATTGCCCCGGGCGGCATGCGTGAGCCCCACCGCGAGCTGCGCCATCCCACGCCACAGCGCCTCCTCCTCGTCGGGCCCCGACTTCCACGCGTCCTCGAACACCTCGTGCGCGTGGAACGGCATCCCCGCGTCGAGCAGCCGCTGAGCCTCCCGCAGCGTCTCGTCCGGCGCCCGCACCACCCCCTCGGGCTGCCGCTCGACGCCGGACGCCCCATAGGGCAACGGCCGCCCCAGCCCATCCCGCGGCCGCGCGTTCCGCGCCCGCCCTTCGATGTCTCGATCCCGCCGGTT
>NZ_JARJHW010000281.1:0-6252 GCF_040560175.1 Streptomyces panacea | reverse complement strand
TGCGGGGCCGGGGGACGAGGGCGGGTTCGGGGTGTGACGCTGACACGGCGGTGGCCTCCGGGAGTTCGGATCTCGGACGGTTCGCGGGCTGAGCCGACAGCCGCTCGGCTCAGCCCTTCACGGCGCCGGCCGTGAAGCCGGAGGTGACATGGCGCTGGAGCAGCAGGAAGATCACCAGCGCGGGCAGGGCGAAGAGTGTCGAGGCGGCCATGGTGGCGCCCCAGTCGGTGCCGAACGTGTTCTGGAAGGACGACAGCCAGACCGGCAGGGTGCGGTTGTCCTGCTCCTTGATGATCAGGAAGTTGGCGTAGGCGAACTCGTTCCACGCCGTGATGAAGCCGAAGAGCGAGGTCGCCATCAGGCCGGGCATGAGCAGCGGCAGGGCCACCCGCCGGAAGGCACCGGTCCGGGTGCACCCGTCGACCTGCGCCGCCTCCTCCAGCTCGGGCGGAATGGTCCCGATGAAACCCCGGAGCACCACGATCGTGAACGGCAGCGTGATCATGAAGTAGACCAGGGTCAGGGTCGGCAGCCGGTCGAGCATGTTCGTGTCGCGGGAGATGATGTAGATGGGGATGATCAGCGATTCCCAGGGCGCCATCTGGGCGATGAATACCATCAGCATGAACTGCCGCCGGCCCTTCCACCTCATCCGGGCGACGGCGAACGCGGCCCCCAGCGCCACCAGGAGCGACAGCAGCACCGCGCCGAGCGTGACCAGGACGCTGTTGCGCCAGAAGAGTTCGAAGCCGTCGGCCTGTACGGCTCTGCGGAAGTGGTCCAGCGTCCAGGTGCGCGGCACCAGTCGGGGATCGGCCGACTGGATGTCACGCGACGGCTTGAAGGCGGTCGAGATCATCCAGTACACGGGGAACAGGCACACCACGACCGTCACGACGGCGGCGGCGTTCAGCGGGATCCGGCGAACTCGCGGACGCGGCAGGGTCATCGGGACTCGTCCTCCTGGCGGAGCATCTGGCGGAAGTAGAGGACGAGCACCCCGGACATCAGGACCACGGTGAGCATCGACGCCGCGGAGCCCAGGTCGTAGCGCTGGCTGGAGAGCGCCGTCTGGACCGCGTACACGGGCAGGATCGTCGTGGCGTCGCCCGGCCCGCCGCGGGTCATCACCCAGATCTGGACGAACGCCTTGAACGTCCAGATCACCTCCAGCGAGAACACCAGCATGAAGATCGGCCGGAGCGTCGGGAAGGTGACCGAGCGGAAGATCCGGGCACCCGAGGCCCCGTCCAGCCGGGCCGACTCGTACAGCTCGGTGGGGACGGTGGTGAGCGCCGAGTAGAGGGTGATCGCGGCGAACGGCACGGACTGCCAGACGATCAGCAGGACGAGGATCGCGAAGGCGGCGGTGCCGTCGGCGAACCACGGGTAGCGGTCGAACGAGTCGAAGCCGAGCGAGGTCAGCGCCCAGTTGACGACGCCGAACTCGGAGTGGAACAGCCACTGGAACACGGTGGTGGCGGCGACGACCGGCATCGCCCAGGCGAGCACCAGCGAGCTGAGGACCACCGTGCGGCCCGCCTTCGCCAGCCGTTCGGTCATCAGCGCGACCAGCGTGGAGATCGCCATGATCAGGACGACGTTGACCGCCATGAAGAGGAAGGTGCGGCCGACCACGTCCCAGAACCGCGGATCGGACAGCAGCGTCCGGTAGTTCCGCAGCCCCACGAACTCCGCGTCCCCGGCGATGAGCTGGCGGAGTCCGAAGTCCTGGAGGGAGATCAGCACGGCCCGCAGCAGCGGGTAGACGAGCAGATACAGCATGCCGCCGATCGCGGGTGCGATCAGGGCGTACGGCCAGAGGCTGTGCGCGGGGGTGCGTGGTGCGGTCCGCTCACGGATGACCGGCACGGCACGCCTCCTCTCGGTGGGACTCGGCGGGACTTGGAACTCGGCGGGACTCGGCGGGACTTGGAACTCGGCGGAACTCGGTGGAGCGCCTCCCGGCGGGGGTGCGTCTCGGTGGGACACCGCCCGCGGGAGTCGGGAGTCAGGAGCCGGCGTTCATGGCCCTGGTGATGTCCCGCGACGCCTTCGCCGCCTCCTTCGCGGCGTCACCGCCGACCAGGACCGCGGTCATGTAGTCCTTGATCGGATTCTCGGCCTCCACCGCGGCCCAGCCGGGGGTGTTGGGCGTCGCGTGCCCGTTCGCCGCACCGACCGCCATCGCGGAGGCGCCCGGGTCGTCCGCCACGGCCGATGCCAGCGTGGTCCGGTTCGGCACATAGCTCATGGCCACGGCGAGCTTCTTCTGCCAGGCGTCGCCCGTCAGTTGCTCGACGAACGCCAGCGCCTCGTCCGGGTGGCCGGCCGCGGCCGGGATCACCAGGTCGGAGCCGCCGGTGAAGACGGCGCCCGGGGTGTCGGCGCTCTTGCCCGGAATCGGGAAGAAGCCCAGCTTTCCCTTGAGTCCGGCGTTGTTCTCGATGACGGCGTTGGCCCCGCCCGGGGTCGAGATGAGCTGTGCCACCTGCCCCTTCGCCATCACCTCGGCCTGCGGCGGATCGTCCTCGTCGGAGTCCTTGGGGCCCTTGCCGAGTGCCTGGAGCTGTTCGTAGAACTCCATGCCGCGCAGCGCCTCCGGTGTGTCCAGCGCGCCCTTCCACCCGTCGCCGGACTCGGTGGCGAAGTCGCCGCCCTCGTCCCAGATGAAGCCGCCCAGCGCGTACCACATCTGGCCGGGCAGATAGATGCCCTGCGTATCGCCCTTGTTGAGCCGGGTGGTCGCCTCGATCCACTGCGCGCGGGTCTTGATCGAGGCGGCGTCGACGCCCGCCGCCTCGAACAGGTCGGTGCGGTAGATGACGACCCGGTTCGCCGCGTAGTACGGGATGCCGTACTGCTTCCCCTCGTACGCACCCGGCTCGGCGAGGCCCTTCAGCCAGTCCTCGCCCTTCAACTCCGCCTCGCTGTCGCTGAGATCGAGCAGTCCGCCGCTCGCCGCGAACTGAGCGACCTGGGTGTTGCCCACCTCGATCACATCGGGCGCGTCGTTGCTGGCCAGGGCGGCGGTGATCTTCTCGCCGATGCCGTCCCACTCCTGGATCTGGACCTTGGCCCTGATCTTCGGGTGCTCGGCCTCGAATCCCTTGACGAACTCCTTCTGGAACGCGGCCGAGACGCTGTCGCGCATCAGCCAGACGTCGACCGTCGTCCGTCCGTCGCCGCTCCCGTCGGCGGAGTCGGAGGACGTACTGCAGGCACTGAGTACGGCGGCCGTGACCAGCACGGAGCCACCGGCGAGCAAGCGGTACTTCACGATTCACCTCGGAGAGAGCAAGACCTGACCACCTGACCAGTGGGGCCCACTGGACAGCTCATCTCTTGATGCTGGATGAAGGTGGCATAGACCAATGAGGCCGTCAACCCCTTGCGCCGCAAAGGGTTTTGACGATCTCTCCGGTACGCGGGGCGTTCTCGTTCTCCAGGCGGCCGGTTACACTTGACCTGACCAGTGGCCGAGTTGGGGCACTGGTTTGGTGAACTGGTAAGTCTGGTAGGTGTGATGAGTGAGACAGGCGTCCGGAGGGGGACAGCACCATGGATGTCGACGTACCCGGGACGGTGCTCAAACGGGAGCGGGCCCGTGATGCCGTCCTGGAGCTGATCGAGTCGCGCAGCCCCGGGGACGCCATCCCGTCCGAACGCGCCCTGTGCGCGCTGCTCGAAGTGTCGAGGCCCACCGTGCGCTCGGCGATCGACGAACTGGTGGCCGCCGGGCTGCTGGTCCGCGAGCACGGCCGCGGCATGTTCGTCGCCCCCGCGAAGATCACCCAGGAGCTGGTCTCCGCGGACCTCACCCTGACCGTGCCGCGGGCGGCCGGTACGTGGTCGAGCCGGCTGCTGGAGTTCACCACCCACCAGGCCGGCGCCCGGGTCGGCCGCAAGCTCCGTATGTCACCCGCCGAGGACATCCTCTACGTCGCCCGGCTGCGGCTGGTCGACGGCGCCCCGATGGCGATCGAGCATCTGCATCTGCGGGCCGCGCTCGCCCCCGGCCTGACGGCCCAGGAGCTGGAGAGCGGCGATCTCTACGAGCATCTGCGGGACACCCACGGGGTGCACGTCCACGAGGCCGTACAGGCCATCGAGCCGACCGTCGTCACCCGCGCGGAGGCGCGGCTGCTCGACGTACCCGAGCTCTCCCCGGCGCTGCTCTTCGAGCGGCTGACCTCGGACACCACCGGCCGGCCCGTCGAGTACGTCCACTCGCTGTACCGGGGCGACCGCTACCGCATCGTCTCCCGGCTCACGCTCGGCCCGGCGGCGGTGCCGGCCGAGGGGGACGGGGACGGGCACCATCCGGGCATCCCACCGGGCGACTTCGCCCACGGTGACGCCATCACCTCGTCGACCCGGGGGGACATCCAGTCGGGCGCGTGACCCGCGGGTCCGGCCCGCGTCCGGTCAGCCGACCCAGCGGTAGCGGCGCTCCGGGCGGCCCGTTCCGCCGTACCGGAGCGTGACCTCCGCACGGCCCGTGTCGGCGAAGTACTCCAGATAACGCCGCGCGCTCACCCGCGACAGCGCCCCCTCGTCCGCGCACTGCGTCGCCGACAGGCCCTCCGCGTGGCGGCGCAGCGTGCGCTCGACCAGCTCCGCCGTGTGCGCGGCCAGCCCCTTCGGAAGTTCACGGGAACCCGGCGGGCGCGTACCGAAGATCTGGTCGACGTCCTCCTGGCGCGCCTCGCCCAGCCGGTCCAGCCGGGTCCGCAGCGACGCCACGTGCCGCAGCTGCTCCTGGAGCGCCGACTGGCTGAACGGCTTGATCAGATAGTGCAGCGCCCCCGCCCGCAGCGCCGAGCGGATGACCCCCGCGTCCCGCGCCGCCGTGATGAACAGGGCGTCCACGCTCGTACGGGTCGCGTCCCGCTCCTCCGCCGCCCGCAGCTCGCGCAGCACGGCTATCCCGTCCATGTCGGGCAGATAGATGTCGAGAAGCACCAGGTCAGGTCGGTTCAGCTCCGCAGCGCGCAGCGCTTGGGCACCGCTGTGCGCCACACCGACTACCTCAAAACCGTCCATGGCGGACACATAGCGGCCGTGCAGTTTCGCGACCATGAAGTCATCGTCCACCACCAGCACTTTTGTCACGCCGTCACGCTAAGCCGCGACCGCAACGACCACAACGTCCGTTGATTCCGGAAGAGAGACAGCTTCTTAACGCGAAGGCAACATGTGGGCCACCTCACTGCCTTACCACTTGCTTCCCTGAAAGGCGGCACACGTGCGATTCCGCACTCCCCTCGCCCTCCTCGGGGCCGCGCTGCTGGTGCTGGTGGGTCCGCCGCTGCTTTCCGTGGGCAGTGGCGGCGACACCGGTACACAGATACCCGGCCTGCGCTTCATGGTCCCGAACACGCCGGGCGGCGGCTACGACATCACCGCCCGCACCATGGCCAAGAACGCCGAGGACGCCGAGCTCAACCACAATATCGAGGTCTTCAACCTGCCGGGAGCCGGCGGCACCGTCGGTCTCGCCCGGGCCGTCAGCGAGCACGGCAACGGCAAGCTCGCGGTCTCCATGGGCCTCGGCGTCGTCGGCGCCGTACGGACCAACAACTCGCACGAGACCCTCGCCGACACGACGCCGATCGCCCGCATCAGCGAGGAGACCGACATCGTCGTCGTGGGCAAGGACTCCCCGTACAAGACGCTCGAAGACCTGGTCACGGCCTGGAAGAAGGACCCGGCCAAACTGCCCGTCGGCGGCGGTTCGTCGCCCGGCGGACCCGACCACCTCGCGCCCATGCTGATGGCGCGGGCCGCCGGAATCGCGCCGAAGACCGTCAACTACATCCCCTTCGACGGCGGCGGCGAACTCCTCGCGTCCATCCTCGGTAACAAGGTCGCCTTCGGCGTCTCCGGTCTCGGTGAGTACCGCGACCAGATCGAGGCGGGCGAACTGCGCCTGCTGGCCGTCACCGGCCCCGAGCGGACCCCCGGCATGGACGCGCCCACCCTGCGCGAGGCGGGTCTGGACACCGACTTCACCAACTGGCGCGGTGTCGTCGCGCCGCCCGGACTCTCCGACGCCCAGCGCGACAAGCTCATCGCCTTCTTCGAGGAGCTGCACGCCTCACCTCAGTGGAAGGACTCGCTGAAGAAGAACGGCTGGGACGACGCCTTCCTCACCGGCGACAAATTCGGCGACTTCCTCGCCGCCGAGGACAAGCGCGTGGAATCCGTCCTGAAGGAGCTCGGACTGTGACCACCCACCCGAACACCCCT
>NZ_JARJHW010000280.1:0-6563 GCF_040560175.1 Streptomyces panacea | reverse complement strand
ACCGGAAGAGTGCCGCGATGGCCTCGAAGGGGTTCACCGGTGGCGGGACCGCCAGTTGGGCCTCGGCGCCGGGCGGCCGACCCGACAAGGCGTTCGGATCGTTCGGATCGTTCGCCGCGTACGGGGCGCTCGCGGGCAGGCTTCCCCCGATGACCTGTGCGGCGACGGTCCCGATGAAGAAGCGCGTCATGTCCACCCAGCCGTCCGGAGCCCCGTCCGCGAGGGAGTCGACCAGATGGCCGGCCTCACCCACCAGGTCCACCGCCCGCTGCGGGTCGGCGCGGTGGACGACGACGGCTCGCTGGGCGAGTGCCCGCATCAGGGTGGACCCGGCGAACAGCCGCATCGGGTGACCGGCGGGGCACGCCATGAACGTTCTGCGGCACTGGTCGACATGTTCGTCGGTGATGTCCGGCTTCGGCCCGCCGGCCGGCCCCATGGTCTCGATCAGGTCGACGTAGGCGTCGCCCATCATCTCGAACCCTGACAGGCCCTCCCCGGCCTCGGAGACGGCTTCACCGGCGAGTTCCTTGATCCGCCGCGCCAGTTCCCCGGCGCGTACGAGCTGCCCCGGTTCATGACCGAGCAGATAGTTCTGCAAGGCGTTGTGCAGTTCGGTATGGAGCGCCAGCACCGCCGGGGCGATGTCGGCGGGCGGCCCTTCGACCGCCGACGAGGCGAGCAGCGCCGCCGCCTCTCGCGCCGCTTCCGGGTCGAGCCGCGCGGCCGACCAGGTCGTGAGCGCGGAGGCGAGGAGCCGATCGATTCCTTCGTCCGATTCGCCGCTGTGTGTGCGCGCGTAGCGCAGCAGTCGGACGATCTCGTCCAGAGAGGAGGAGACGTCGCCCCGGCCGGCCGCCTGGGCGGCGAGCGCGCTGCCGAGCCCGGCGGCGAGCGGCGCGCGCAGGGAGGGCTCGTCCTCGCCCGTCTCCGCCAGCAGTTCCCGCATGACCTCGATGTCGGCGGCGAGGTGTTCGGGGTCGTCGAGGCGGAGGCCGTCGATACGGGACAGCTGGGAGACAACCTT
Organism: Streptomyces panacea; assembly: GCF_040560175.1. NCBI lineage: Bacteria > Bacillati > Actinomycetota > Actinomycetes > Kitasatosporales > Streptomycetaceae > Streptomyces > Streptomyces panacea. The sequence continues at coordinate 5,536 of NZ_JARJHW010000280.1, read as the reverse complement.
GACCAGTTCCGCGTCCGGTGCGCCGTCGGTGCCGTCCGGTCCGCCGAGGGGGACCGAGCCCACGGCGACCGACAGCGCGAGGTCGAAGTGGCCGCCGCGCAGCAGGCCGAGCGGCAGGAAGTCCGCCGGGGCGCCGGCCGCCACCTCGTCGGTCAACGTCCCTGCCTCGGCGAGGAGTTGTGCTGACTCGTCCGCGTCGGGGCGGTCCGTCGCCCGCAGTCCCGCGAGAGCGGCCAGCACGGCGACGTACGCGTAGCGGTGCGGCGTGCCGGCGGGAAGCGCCGCCAGCGCGGCGCGGTACCGGTCGATCCGCTCATCGGATACGGATACGGATACGGGTGCCGTGTCCGCCCCGGCGCTGATCGCGGTCGCCAGGCCGACGATCTCCAGGTCGATGTCCGGGGGGCCGCCCGTGCGCGCCGTCCGCTCCCTGAGCTGTTCGACGATGCCGCCGAGCAGCGGCGCGGCGTCGTGGAAGCGCTCCGGATCGTCGCCGCCCGCCATCCGGCTGTTGAACTCCGCCAGATCGGCGAGGAGTTCGGCGTCGGCGCTCTCCACGGTGCCGAGCAGTTCGGCCGCCTCCCGCGCCGCCTCACGCGCGGCCTCCCGCGCCTGCTCCCCCGCCGCCTCGTTGTCGCCGCGCTCCCTGGCGAAGGCATCGAGCCCCCGGCTCAGGCTCGTGGTCACGGCGGCACGGGCCGGATGACCGGCGGGCGTACGGACGAGCGCCGCGCGCAGCCGTCGTACGCCGCAGGCGATCCGGCCCGCGTCGCGCTCGGCCGTGCCCCCGTCGACAATGGCCTGGCCCGCGCGCAGGTCCAACTCCCCCGGCCAGAAGACCGGTTCGGCGTCCATCAGGCGCAGGAAGCGCAGCGCCTCGGCGACTTCGGCCGTGTGCAGCCCGTCCGGTACGAGCGCGACCATCCGCTCGACCTCGGACATCGGCGGTTCGCCGAGCAGCCGCGCGGCGTCCAGCACCGTGCCGAGGGCAAGCGCGGGCGCGTCGGCGCCCGCCGGGCCGAGGGTGTTCGGCTCGGCGGACGGCAGCCGCTCGCACACCGCCGCCGCGTTCCGCGCCGCCACGGCGAGCGAGTCCGGGTCCGCCGCGAGCTGGAAACGCGCCGTGTGGAGGGCCAGGGCATGGAGCGCCAACTCGACGAACCCGTCGTGGCCCGGCGGCAGATAGTGCTGAGCCGTGTCGGACCAGGCGATCGCCCGGTCGAGGGCGTCCAGCCGGTCGGACTCCGCCAGACCGGGCACACTCAACGCGACCTCGCCGTACGCCGAACTCATCAGGTGCTCGAACCGCGTCCCGTGCGACGGATCGGCGGGGTCGAAGGCGTCGCGCAGGGGCTGGGGATACCGCCCGTGGTCGGGCACTCGCGGGTACAGGAATCCGAAGGTGCTCAGCACGATCGTCACGTTCCGCGGCGCGTCCGGGTCCTCGGGCCCCTCGTGACGGAACCAGAAGGTCCAGAAGACGTCGGCGACGGACCCCAGGTCGACCGCTTCCTCGGGCGACGGCGCGGCCTCGCGCAGCAGTGCCAGGGCGTCGCGCACCGCGTCGTCCTCGCGCAACCGCGCGGGATCCTGGGAGTTCTGAGCCGATACGAGGCGTGCGACAACTCGTTCCCGAAGCTCCGTCATCGTTCTCCAGATTAAGCTGAGTCAACGTCAGAGGGCAGTGGTTCGCGGAGGTTTGGGGGTCTGCGGTGGGCGACGGGGCGCAAGCGCGAAGGCTGTACGAGGACGCCGTGGAATATCTGTGCCGCAACGTCGACGCGTTGCGTGAGCTGATCGGTCCGGCACGCTGGGAAGAGCCTTTCGCGGCCGTCCGGGACGGCGACCCGACCACCGGTGAATGGCGGGACTCCGTACGGGAGTTGCACGATGCGGCGGAGGCGGCCGGGATCCCCGGCGGGATCGGTCTGCGCCTGACGATGGGTGTCGGCGACTGGCTGTCCGGGCCCGCGCCGCAGTCGGTCGGCTGGGTCTGCCCCACGGGCCGCTGTGCCCGGGTGGATCTACGGAGGGACGGGGCCACGCCTCGTACACCTACAGCGACGCCTACAACGACACTGGCAGCGGTACCTGCAGCGGTACCTGCAGCGGTACCGACGCCGACTCCGACTCCGACCTGCGCTCTGGCCGACCGGCCGATGCGCCTCGTGGAGGGCTGAGCGCGGTGGAACTGCTCGTCGAACTCCAGAAGCGCATACCCGACGGGTGGTTCCTGCGGCGCCTGCTGCCCGCCGCGCTGTTCGTCGTGGTGGCGCTCGTGGGCGGCGGGCAGCTCGGTCAGCGGCACTGGAACGACCTCGGGCTGGCCCGCGAGGGAATCGCCGGAGCGCTGCGGCAGAGCGGCGGGCTGACCGCCGACGGTGTCGCCTCCCTCGTACTCGTCGCGGTGGCGATCGTGGCGGCCGCGTTCGCGGTGCCCTTCGCCGGGAGCGCGATCGGCGCGCTGGCGTCGGGGGCCTGGCCCTGGTGGCTGATGCCGGTGTCGCGGCGCGTGACCGCGTGGCGCGTACGGCGCTGGGCGCACCCCGACGCGATCGGGCGGGAGTCCGTGCGCGCCCGCGACGCCGGGAAGGAGTTCCGCGCCGACCGGCTCGACGCACGCAGGGCCCGTGCGGAGCGGGACATGCGGGACTCCCCCACCTCGTCGGGACAGCCCGGCTCCCCCACCTGGTCGGGCGACCGGTTCCGTGCCGCCGAGGAGCACGTCAGGGCGGAGACCGGTACCGACATCGCGAGCGAGTGGACCAAGCTGCTGCTCGCGGCACCGGACAACTCCCGTGCCGCGCTGAGCGACACACGCGCGGCCTACGACGCGGCGTGCGAAGCCCTCGCGTGGAGCGCCGCGTTCACGGTCCTCGGCGCCTGGTGGTGGCCCGCCGCACCGGTCGGGATCGTGCTCTGGCTGACCGGCCTGCTGTCGCTGCGCCGCGCGGTGGAGGCGCTGTGCCGTACGACCGAGGCGGTGTTCGCCCTGCGGGACACCGAACCGCCGCCCACCGCTTCCTGACGGACCGTCCGTTGAGCGGACGGTCGGTAGGGTGCCCGTATGACCGAGACGGAGAAGCCCCGACGACCAGTGAGACAGCTGGCCGAACTGCCGGACGTGTACGCCTTCTTGGAGGAGGTCCGGCTGCGGCCCGACATGTGGGTGCGGGGTGGCTCACTGGCCCACCTCGACTCGATGCTCTCCGGATATCGAGTCGCTCTGGCCGTCCACGGTGTCGTTGAGCCCCTGGACTTCTGGGGTCCACGGGGCCAGGCACCTTTCGGCGACTGGCTGTTGACCCGGCCGGGCATGCCGGATGAGAGCTCGCTGACCTGGTCGGCGGAGATCGAGCGGGCGGCGGAGAAGGCCGGCACGCCCGCCATCGAGATGTTCTTCGACCTGCTGGACGATTTCCGCGCCAGGGGCGACGGGGCCCACTGAGTCGCGCCGACGGCGGGAACCGGTCGCCAGGGGCCGCGAATCGGACGAATGCCGGGGATGCCAGATGCCGGACCAGTACGTCACGAGCACGAGCGGCACCACACCACCGGCGCCCAACAGGCCCTTCCACCGGGCCCCGTCACGCCCGCCGCCCGCGCGCGGCCGACGGGCGCTCGCGTTCGCTCCCGCGCTCCCGCGCTCCCGCGCTTCCTCGCCATACGTCCCCCGTCTCCGCCCGTATCGCGCGAGGGAGGGAGGGCGTCAGCGCGGGGGCCGGAGTGACTCGATCGCTCGGGAGAGGCTCGCCGCGCCGTGACCCTGGGCGATCTGGCGCTCGAAGAGGGTCAGGAGCGGGGTCAGCAGGTCCACCCCGATGCCCTGGGCCTTGGTGGCCGTCAGCATGTTGGCCAGGCCCACCGCGTTGATTTCGAGGTTGGACGTCTCCGTCGTGTAGTCGCCGGAGTCGATCTCGGCCGCGAAGCCGGGCAGCGCAGCCGCGGCCGCGTTCAGCCAGGGGACCAGGAGGCTGGTGATGTCCGTGGCCTTGAGCTGGGCCGAATCGGCGACCGCGACCGACTGGAAGAAGCCCGCGAACATGCCGTACATGCCGCTGAGCAGCGCGACGTCGTAGACCGATGCCAGGCCCGGGTCGGTGCCGACGAAGGTGGGACCGCCCAGGAGGTTCAGTTGCTCGCGGTACGTCTCGAAGACGGCGGACGAGCCGCTGTAGAGGACGAACGCCTCCGGCGTGCCGATCGTCTGCGGTACCGCGTAGACCGCCCCGTCCAGATACTCGGCGCCCTGTCCCGTCGCCCACGCCGCCAACTCACGGGCGGGCTCCGGGGTTCCGGAGGTGAGGTTGATCAGGATCCGGCCCCGGAGCGCGTCGGCGGCGGGCGTCAGGATCTGTCGTACGTTGTCGTAGTCCAGCACGGACACGATGACGAGTTCTCCCGCCGCGATGGCTTCGGCGGCCGTCGTCGCCCGGTGCGCGCCTCTGGCGACCAGATCGTCGGCCTTGGCCGGGGAGCGGTTCCAGACGGTGGTGCGGTAGCCCTGTTCGAGGAAGACCGCGGCGAGCGCGCGGCCCAGGTTGCCGAGGCCGATGACGGTGACGGTCGGGCGGTCGGGCCGCGAGTCGGTCTGCTGTGCGGGCTCGGTGGTCATGGGGTTCCTCCCGTGGTGTGCGTCGCGTTCGGTTGACGCGATGGGAAGGACTCTGCCGAGTCGGGCTGTCGATCGACTGCCGGTCCACTGTCGGCCGGCCGACCGCCGCCGCCCGTAGGGTGACTCATATGCGATTCGGGGTGCTCGGTCCGCTGGCCGTGTGGACGGCGGACGGCGAACCCGTGCGGATCCCCGGCGCGAAAGTCCGTGCGCTGCTCGCCCACCTGCTGGTGGATCCGGGGCGCGCCGTGTCCGTCGGCCGGCTGGTGGACGAGCTGTGGGGATCCGCGCTGCCGGACGACCCCGGCAACACCTTGCAGGGAAAGGTCTCGCAGCTGCGCGGCGCGCTGGAGCGGGCCGAGCCGGGCGGGCGGGGTCTGGTGGTCTCCGGGGCCGGGGCTTCGGGGTATCTCCTGCGGACCGGCCCCGACGCCGTCGACGCGGGCAGGTTCACCGCGCTGCTGGACCGGGCGCGGGCCGAGGCCGTACCGCGTACGAGGGCGGAGCTGCTGTCCGAGGCGCTGGGGCTCTGGCGGGGAGAGGCGTTCGCGGACTTCGCCGGTGCGCCGTTCGCGCTCGCGGAGATCAACCGCCTGGCGGCGGCCCGGCTGACGGCGCTGGAGGAACAGGCGGAGGTACGGCTGGAGTTGGGACAGCACGCGACACTGGCCGGTGAACTCGGCGGCCTGGTCGCCGCGCATCCACTGCGGGAGCGGCTGCGCGCCGCACACGTGCGCGCCCTGTACGGCGCGGGGCGCCAGACCGAGGCGCTGGAGAGTTACGAGGACCTTCGGCGCCGGCTCTCCGACGAGCTGGGCCTGGAGCCCGGGCCCGAACTGGCCGCCGTCCAACAGGCCGTGCTGCGGCAGGACTTGGCCGTGGCCGACTCCCGCCTCACCCGCTTCTCCCTCCCCTCCCGCC
>NZ_JARJHW010000028.1:0-54411 GCF_040560175.1 Streptomyces panacea | reverse complement strand
GCTCGTAGATGTGTATAAGAGACAGTCCCTCAGTTACGCCAGTTCACAAGGAAGCGAAGACCTCCATGCTCATCAAGCGTTTCACCCGGCCGACCGCGCTCGGCCTCGCGTCCCTCCTGGCCGCCGCCGGCGGCGTCCTGATGCTCGGCACGTCCGCGCAGGCCGAGACGCTGGGCACGCTCAGCCTGACCCCGCCCACCGGCACCGACACCTCCTCCGTCACGCTCTCGACATCGGGCTCCTGCCCGGAGGAGGCCGACTACCTGATCGTCAAGGTGGCGGGCAAGGGCTTCCCCGCCGAGGGCCAGAACGTCGTCGGAAACTCCGAGGTCGCCATCTACCCCTCCGCGGGCGAGGGTCTCGACATCCCGCTCAGCGAGACCATGCGCGACTACGCCAACACAGCCGGGTTCAAGACGCTGGAAGGCCGCTACGACTTCACCGTGACCTGCCGCAAGGCATTCGGTGAGAGCACCTTCGGCGACTACGAGGGCTCGATGTGGTTCACGTCGAACACCACCTACCAGGACACCGACCCCGACGGACCCGAGCCCACGGAGCCGACCGGGCCGAGCGAATCGCCCGACCCCACCGAGTCGACCGATCCCACCGAGCCCGCCGACCCCTCGGAGTCCCCCGAGCCGACCGATCCCACCGAGCCCACCGACACGGCGTCGCCGAGCGACACCGCCGACCCGAGCGACACCGCCGACCCGGGCACGACCGACGGCGGCTCCACGGACGGTGGCTCCACCGACGGCGGTTCGTCCGACGGCGGCGCGTCCGGCGGTGGTACGGACGTCACGACCGAGGTCTCCGGCGGTGGCGACGGCGGCTCTCTCGCCTCGACCGGCAGCAGCACCGGCGCGATCACCCTGATCGCCCTCGCCCTCGTCGCCGCCGGTACCGCCGCCGTCTGGTGGGCCCGCCGCCGCGGTCTGCTCACCTTCGTGGGCGGCTGGAACCACCGGTGAATCCCCGCACCACGACATCCCCCACCACGGCGTCGGTGAAGGCGAAGTGACGGTGACCCAGAACACTCTGGAGCGCGTGGACAGCGCCCCACCGGCCGGCCGGGCGCACGACACGCGCCCGGCCGGCCCGGCCCTGCGGGCCGCGGGCGCCGCGCTCAGCATCCTCGCCACGCTGCTGCTCGGCTTCGTCGCGACCCTGGGACCGCTCGGCGACCTGCGCCACGGCCGGGACCAGAAGGTCGCGCACTCCGAGCTGCGCGAAGAGCTCGCCAACGCGACCGCGCCCGTCGGCCCGCGCACGGCGGACGGCGGTCAACTGGCGCTCGGTGACCCCGTGGCGCTGCTGGAGATCAAGCAGCTCGGTCTGCGGGAGGTCGTCGCCGAGGGCACCACGTCGGACGTGCTCGCCGGAGCCCCCGGGCACCGCCGGGACACGGTCCTGCCGGGTCAGGCCGGCGTCAGTGTCGTCATGGGCCGCCAGGCCGCGTACGGAGGTCCCTTCGCGCACATCGACGAGATGCGGCGCGGTGAGACCTTCACGGTCAGCACCGGCCAGGGGCGGCACACCTACCGGGTGCTCGGCGTACGCAGGGCGGGGGACCCGCAGCCGCCCGTCCTCGCCGCGGGCAAGGGCAGGCTGACCCTGATCACCGGGGACGGCAGCGCGTTCCTGCCCGACGGACTGCTCCGGGTCGACGCGGACCTCGTCTCGGCGGTGCAGTCGGCCGTCGCCCCGCTGTACAGCACGGGCTCGCTGCCCGCCGACGAGAGACCGATGGCCGGTCAGACGTCGGCGTGGGTGCCGCTGGTGCTCTGGGGGCAGGGACTGCTGCTGGCCGCCGCCGCCCTGGCCTGGATACGCGCGCGCTCAGGACGCCGTGAGGCGTGGGTCGTCGGCATACCGGTGCTGGGCGCACTGGGGTTCGTCGTCGCCGACCAGGCCGCGCGGCTTCTGCCCAATCTGCTCTGACCGCCGGTTTCTGTCTGCCGACCTGAGTCCCGCTCCGTGCACCCCGTGCACTCCGCACCCCGTGCACCCCGTACCCCCCGAACCTCTGAATCCTCGAAGGACATGACGTGACCGCCTCCCCCTCCGACACGCTTTCCCTTCCCACGGTGGGGGCCCTCGCCCCCGGCACCGCCGCCGAACTGGACGCCCGCCGGATCTCGGCCTGGTTCGGCGACCACAAGGTGCTGGACCGGGTGTCGCTGACCATGCCGGCCGGGCAGGTCACGGCGCTGATCGGCCCGTCCGGCTGCGGAAAGTCCACTTTCCTCAGGATCCTCAACCGGATGCACGAGCTGATCCCTTCCGCGGCGCTCGCGGGAGAGGTGCTCCTCGACGGCCAGGACGTGTACGCGCCGGAACGGCGGCTCACCGACGCCCGCCGGCAGATCGGCATGGTCTTCCAGAAGCCGAACCCCTTCCCGGCGATGTCGGTGTACGACAACGTCACCGCGGGCCTGAAGCTGACCGGTGTCCGGCTGGGCCGGGACGCCAAGGACGACCTGGTGCAGCGCTGCCTCACGAAGGCCGGCCTCTGGAAGGAGGTACGGGACCGGCTGCGCCAGCCCGGCGGCGCGCTCTCGGGCGGTCAGCAGCAGCGGCTCTGCATCGCGCGCTCGCTGGCGGTCCGGCCGCGGGTACTGCTGATGGACGAGCCCTGCTCGGCACTGGACCCGACGTCCACCCGCCGCGTGGAGGAGACGATCAGCGAACTGTCCGGCGAGGTCACCGTCGTCATCGTCACCCACAACATGCAGCAGGCCGCCCGTGTCTCCGACCGGTGTGCCTTCTTCCTCGCCGAACAGGGCACCCCCGGCTTCATCGTCGAACACGGCCTCACCGACGCGATGTTCTCCCACCCGGCCGACCCCCGGACGGCCGACTACGTGAACGGCCGCTTCGGCTAGGTCGGGTGCCCGTGCCGCTCCCGCCTTTTCGCCACGGCGGTCAGGCGCTGGTTTTGGACGCGCCTGTTCGAAGCCGGACGTCAAACGACAGGCTCAGGCCCCGTCCGGGCGATCCTGCCGGGACCGAATCTCCTGTCGGCCGCGGTCGCTCGGGGGCGTCGCCGAAATGGTCGAACGTAGGGCCCTTCGGCCGGGCGCCGTCCGCGCCGACGGTGGCGGATGAACGCCGGGCGCGCCGTGGCGGATGAACGCCCGCCGTGAGTAAGCCTGTTGACTCACCCGTCGGTCCGGCGGACCAGCCCGCCGGACACCGGCGCGCTGCCGAGACCGGGGTCCCCGTCCCGGTGGCGCAGTACCCAGTCGTCGAGGTCGCGCGCCGCTTCGAGCGGCGCGACGGCCAGGTAGGGCCGCCACCAGCTCACCTCGCCGCCCGCTTCGGTGGTGGCATCCGTTTCGGTGGAGGCGTTCGCCTCGGCGGAGAGCGGGCCATCGCGGAGGCGCTCGAACGTGGCCGCCGCCTCGTAGAACCGACGCGCGGCCGCGAGGACCCGGGCGGCGTCGGCCGACGTGGAGCCCGCCGGGCGAACGGTGGAGCCGGGAGTCAGTTCGTGCTCCCCGATCGGGACGGCCGAGCGCGCGAGTTCGGTCAGTTCGTACGCCGCGAAGGCCATCTCCAGCCTCGCTCGCGCCGTGTCCGTGTCCGTGTACGGCGATCGCGTGTCGCCCTCGGCCATGTCAGCCGGCCTTCGTTCCGCGCAGGAAATACAGGACGGTCATGGTGACGGCGATGGTCAGGATGGTGCCGCGCAGCACCCGGGCGGGGAGACGGCGCGCGAGGTGGGCGCCCGCGAAGCCGCCGGCCACCCCGCCGACCAGCATGGTCGTCAGCACGAGCGGAGTGCGCAGGGCGTCCGAGGCGACGAGGAACAGCGCGGTCGCGCTGAGATTGACGGCCGAGACCTGGGCGATCCGCATCGGGTTGCTCGTCGCGGTGTCGAGACCGAGGCCGATGCTCCACACCGCCAGCAGCATGATGCCTATGGCACCGCCGAAGTATCCGCCGTACACGGCGAGGAGGAACTGCGCGACCAGGACGGCCCGTGAGCTCATGCCGGCCTCGGCCGAGCGGCCCGCCGCCGTGCTCAGCGCACGGGAGACTCGACGGCCGAAAGCGAGGACCACCGTGGCGAAGGCGAGCAGCCACGGCACCGCGGCGCCGAACGACGCGCTCGGCAGGACCAGCAGAAGTCCGGCGCCGAGCGCGCCACCGAGCACGCTGATCGCTGTGAGCACCGACGCGGACGTCTCGCCGACCGGGGCGAGTTCGCGTCGGTAGACCCACGCGCTCGCCACGGCCCCGGGCGCGAGGGCGACGGTGGACGACGCGTTCGCCGCCACGGGTGACAGACCGGCCGCGACCAGGGCGGGCAGCGCCACGAACGTTCCCCCGCCGCCGATGGCGTTCATCGTTCCGGCGACGGCACCGGCCAGCAGGACGAGCACAATGTCGGGCACCCGCAGAGCATCACCCCGCGTCCGGTGGGTGCACAATGCGTGATTCCCGTACCCAGCCTAAGGCTGTGCCATAGGCTGGAGCGGATGCGCTACGACTTGGACGACCTGCGGCTCTTTCTCGACATCCTGGCGGAGGGGTCGATCACGGGAGGTGCCCGCCGGGTGCACCTGAGTCTGCCGTCGGCCAGCGCGCGGGTGCGCGCGCTGGAGCACAACGCCGGTGTCGCGCTGCTGATCCGCGGTCGCAGGGGTGTGCGACCCACCCCTGCGGGTACGACTCTGGCCCGCCACGCGCGCGACGTCCTTGCCCAGACGGCGCGGCTGGAGAGCGCCGTGGCGAGCTACACCCGGTCCCCGACCGCTTCGCTGACCCTGGTGGGCGGTGGCTCCGCCATGCAGGGATTCGTGCCCCGGGCCCTGGTCTCCTTCCTTCGCGCGCACCCGGACGTCGACGTCCGGGTCTCCGAGAGCCGCACCCCGCAGACCGTGCGGACACTGACCGACGGAGAGGCCGACCTGGGGATCGTCATCGACGACGAGGAGGCCCGCGACTGCGGCCTCGACATGGAACCCCTCGGCGACGACTCGCTCGTCGTGATCGGCCAGGCCGGCGGGATTCTCGCCGGGCGGACCGGACTGACGTACAGCGAGGTCGCCGAACACCCTCTCGTCGGGCTCGACGCCGATTCCTCGCTACGACGCTGGATCGAGAAGAACCTCGGCCCGCACGCCCCGGTGGTGCGCTACCGCACCACCGTCGCCGGCCTCAACGTCCTCGTGGCCCTCGCCGCCGCCGGGGTCGGGCTCGCCGTCGTACCGCGTCGTACGGTCGACCCCCATCTGCCGCTCGACGTGTGCGACCTGGAAGACACCTGGGCGCGCCGTCTCCATCTGCTGGCCTGGGGCGCGAAGGGCGCCCGGACCTCGCCGACGGCCACCGCCGCGCTCGCGGAGCACCTGCGCCGCGCGGCGTTCTCCGAGCCGGCCTCCGACAGGGAACGCCCCGACGGCCTGTCCTGACGGCCCGTCCTGACCAGTTCCGCCGACGCGAGCGCCGCGCCCGGCCGGTCAGTCACGGCGCCACACCGTGCCGCGTCGCTCGTACTCCAGCACCGTCTCCACCCGCTGGGCGAGCTGCGCGCCCACGAACCGCTCGACCAGCCAGAGCGAGACCTCCAGCCCGGAGGTGATGCCACCGCCGGTGACGAGGTCGCCGTCGTCGACCACGCGCGCGTTGATCACCGTCGCGCCCTGGGCGGCCAGATCCGCCTTCGCACCCGCGTGGGTGGTCGCGTCGCGCCCCTTGGTGAGACCCGCGGCCGACAGCACCATGACGCCTGTGCAGATCCCCACGGGCAGCGCCTCGGAGGCGGCCAGCCGGCGCAGGAATCCCTGGTCGGCGATGAGCCGGTGCACGCCGGGCCCGGTCCTGGCGGTGTACCCGCCGCCGGGGATCACGAGCACATCCGCCTCGCCCGGTGACCAGCCCTTCTCCACCTCGACCTTGGTGCCGTAGGTGCAGGTGACCGTGGACGGGCGCCCGGTCGTCACCATCGTCGTCGTCAGCGCCCCGCCGCTCATTCGCCCGGCGAGCCCCAGCACTTCGACCGGGGCGATGAAGTCCTGCTCCTCCACGCCGTCGAACATCAGTACCTGCACCCGCAGCGGATCCGCCGCCGAGACCGTCGATACCGCCGGTACCGCCGGTGCCGCAGACGCGCCACCGGCCATCGATCCCGCACCGGCCGCCGCGCCCACGGACAGTGTCGAAGCGCGCAAGAACGTACGCCGTTCCATGACCAACCTCCGTAGATTGCCTTCCTGTTCACACGTCGGCCGGCGTACGTGTCCGGTTCCCGGCCGGGTCCGACATCGTCGTAACCGGCCGGGAACCGACGAGGGCTCAGCTGCCGTAGCGCAGTGAGATCGTGTCTCCGGCGTTGATCGTGGTGCCGCGCGTCGCCGTGGTGGCCGAGGCGCCGTCGATGCTCAGCCTCCACGTCGAACCGCCCGCGTTCGCCTTGCCGTTGAGGGCCGTGATCGTGCCCGTCCCGGAAGCCGGCGTGACACCGGTGACGCAACCCGACGGGGTCGCGGCGCCCGCCGCGGCGTTCAGCACGGTACCGAGGGTGGTCGTGGTGCCGGTCGGGGTGAGGGCGACCGAGCAGACCTTCAGCGACGTGCCGTCGTCGACGGTCATGGCAAGGCTCGTCGCCGTACCCGCCGTGAAGGTGCCGGTGGCGACCCGGCAGACCGGGGCGCGGGCTCCGGCCGGGTTGACGTGGTACGTCCGGCCGGCCGCAGTCTGGACCGTGATCACACCCTCTCGGGGTGGTGTACGGCGCCGATTTCCCGTTCGCGTCGGCCACCCGGAACGCGCCCCCGCCCGCGCGGAAGGCGGGTTCGCGCACGGAGCGGTCGGCGTGGACAGCCGGGCGCCGGGCGGCAGCCGGCCCGTTCCCACGGGCCGGCCGGCCGATCCCCGGACTACAGGCCGCCGGCGGGCAGTTGAAGGCCCTCGCCGTCGTCGGGCTGCTCGTGTTCGCCCCGGGCGGTCTCCAGCAGGCGCCGCCAGGACGTGACGGTCGGTCTCCGCCGCAGCAGTGCCCGGCGTTCGCGCTCGGTCATGCCGCCCCAGACACCGAACTCCTCCCGGTTGTCCAGAGCGTGGGCCAGGCATTCGGTGCGTACCTGGCAGCCGAGGCACACGGACTTCGCCTTGTTCTGCTCCTGGCCCTGTACGAACAGGGTGTCCGGATCAACGGCCCGGCAGGCACCCCGTCCGCCCCATTCCGACTGTGCGTTCATCGCGCCCCCTTCCCCTGGAAGGTCAGACGCTACAAAACGCTTTACCGTTGCGACAGATGGCAGTTCTCTGATCACTCCTTCGGGTGACTGTCCGCTGGTACGGCGACATGTACGGCTACGTCACCCGCAGTTCGTCCAGCAGGCCGCGGATCCGCCGTTCGATCTCGTCGCGGATCGGCCGGACGGCATCGACGCCCCGCCCCGCGGGGTCTTCGAGCTGCCAGTCCAGATACCGCTTGCCGGGGAAGACCGGGCAGGTGTCGCCGCAGCCCATGGTGATCACCACGTCGGACGCCCGCACCGCGTCCACGGTGAGGATCTTCGGGGTCTCGGCGGTGAGGTCGATACCCTCCTCGGCCATCGCCGCGACGACGGCCGGGTTCACCGTCTCGGCGGGGGCGGATCCGGCGGAGCGGACCTCGACCCGGTCGCCGGCGAGGTGGCTGAGGAAGGCGGCGGCCATCTGGGACCGGCCCGCGTTGTGGACGCATACGAACAGGACGGACGGCTTGGTCTCAGACATGGACGGGGCCTTCCTCGGCAATGACGGGCTCGGCGGGCGCCGAGGCCGGTCGGGGGAAGAACCGGCGGGCGGCCAGGGCGACATGAACCAGCCCGATCAGCACCGGCACCTCGATGAGCGGGCCCACGACTCCGGCCAGCGCCTGACCCGAGGTCGCGCCGAACGTGGCGATCGCGACCGCGATGGCCAGCTCGAAGTTGTTGCCCGCGGCGGTGAACGCCAGCGTCGTCGCCTTCGGATAGCCGAGTCCGACAGCCTTTCCGAGGGCCATCGACCCGGCCCACATCACGGCGAAGTACACCAGGAGCGGCAGCGCGATCCTCGCGACGTCCAGAGGCTTCGAGGTGATGGCGTCGCCCTGGAGGGCGAACAGGACGACGATGGTGAACAGCAGCCCGTACAGGGCGAACGGGCCGATACGGGGGATCAGTTCGGCCTCGTACCAGGCCCGGCCCTTGGCCCTTTCGCCGATCCGGCGGGTCAGGAACCCGGCCAGCAGCGGAATCCCGAGGAAGATCAGGACGGAGCGGGAGATCTCCCACACGGACACGTCGAGGGCGGTCTGCTCCAGGCCCAGCCAGCCGGGCAGTACGGAGAGATAGAACCAGCCGAGCAGACTGAACGCGGCCACCTGGAAAACGGAGTTGACGGCGACCAGGACGGCGGCGGCCTCGCGGTCGCCGCCGGCGAGGTCGTTCCAGATGATGACCATGGCGATGCACCGGGCGAGACCGACGATGATCAGGCCGGTCCGGTACTCCGGCAGGTCGGGCAGGAAGATCCAGGCGAGGGCGAACATGAGAGCCGGTCCGAGGATCCAGTTGAGGACCAGGGACGGAATCAGCAGGCGCCGGTCGCGAGTGACCGTGTCGATCCGGTCGTAACGGACCTTGGCGAGGACGGGATACATCATCACGAGGAGGCCGAGGGCGATCGGCAGCGAGACCCCGGTGATTGTCACCTTCGCCAGCGCGTCACCGAGTCCGGGGACCAGGCGCCCGAGTCCCAGGCCCCCGGCCATGGCGATGAGGATCCACCCGGCGAGGAACCGGTCGAGGAAGGAGAGTCGCGCGGACACCGGCCCGGTCGCGGCCGGGCTCATGCCGAGGTCCCGGCGGTCTCGGGTGTCCGCCGGGCGGCGGGCCGGGTGAGGAGTCCGGCGAGTCTGTCCGTCGTCTCGGGCAGCAGCCAGTAGTACACCCAGGTCCCGCGGCGTTCGCAGTCGATGAGTCCGGCCTGCCGCAGGAGCTTGAGGTGGTGGGAGATCGTCGGCTGGGACAGGTCGAAGGCCGGGGTGAGGTCGCAGACACAGATCTCGCCACCGTCCCGCGAGGCGATCATCGACAGCAGCCTCAGCCGGACCGGGTCACCCAGGGCCTTGAACATCTTCGCCAACTCGACGGCCTGGTCCTCGGCGAGCGGGGCGGTCAGCAGCCCGGGGCAGCATGCGTCGGTGGCGTCCTGGCCGAGCACCACGAGCTCTTGTTTCGACATTCTTCAATATTGACAGCCTTCGAATCAGAGCGCAAGCTTGCATCAAAGAACGTCAATACAGGCCGTTCCCGGGGCTGCCCCGGCCCCTTCCAGCAAGGAGTGAAGGTCATGAGCGAGCAGTCCACCGAACTGCGCGAGACGGTCCGCCGACGTTACGCGGCAGCCGCCGTCCAGGTCGCCGAGGGCGGCACCGCCTGTTGCGGACCCCGGGCCATCGAGATCGACGAAATTTTCGGTTGCGCCCTCTACACGGCCGACGAGCGCGACGAGCTGCCGGCCGAAGCTCTCGCCGCTTCCCTCGGCTGCGGCAACCCCACCGCCGTCGCCGACCTCCACGAAGGCGAGCGGGTCCTGGACCTCGGCTCCGGCGGAGGCATCGACGTCCTCCTCTCCGCCCGCCGCGTCGGCCCGACCGGCAAGGCGTACGGGCTCGACATGACCGAGGAGATGCTCGCCCTCGCCCTGTCGAACCAGCGCAAGGCCGGGGCCACCAACGTCGAGTTCCTCAAGGGCGCCATCGAAGCGATCCCGCTGCCCGCGAGCACGATCGACATCGTCATCTCCAACTGCGTCATCAACCTGTCCACCGACAAGCCGGCCGTCTTCGCCGAGATGTTCCGCGTACTCGCGCCCGGCGGCCGGATCGGCGTCTCCGACGTGGTCGCCGACGACCACCTCACCGCCGAACACCGCGCCGAGCGCGGCGATTACGTCGGCTGTGTCGCAGGCGCTCTCTCCTTCGCCGAATACCGTGCGGGACTTGCTGCCGCCGGGTTCGCCGACGTCGAGATCACCCCCACCCACGCCGTCGCCGACGGCATGCACTCGGCGATCGTCCGCGCGACCAAGCCCGCGTCCCGCTGTCGCTGACCTGCCTGCTCGGCCCTGAGGCATCGGCGTACGGAGTGACGTGTCCGATCTCGGCGACCCCGCTCCGTCATGCCCTCGGGCGGGTGACTCTTCGTGCAAATGTGCCCGTAGTTGTGTGGGCGTGTCCGAATCTATAGTTACAGGCTGTCCGTCAAGTCGAGGGAGGCCGCTCATGGCCAGCGCGTTTCAGGAGCGCAAGCTCAAGGGGATGTTCGCCGCTTTCGACGTGGATGGCGACGGCTATCTGCGCGAGGAGGACTTCAGGGAACTCGTCGCCCGCTGGAGCCGGTTGCCGGGAGTGGGCCCCGGGACGGAGTTGCGTACGCGGGTGGAGACGCTGCTGATGGGCTGGTGGGCGGCGCTGCTGGAGACCGGGGACGCCAATGGGGACGGCGCGGTCGACCTGGGTGAAGTGCTCGCGCTCGTCGACAAGTTGCCCGCCATGATCGCGGATGTCTCGGCGACCGCCGAGACCGTCTTCGACGCCGTGGACTCCAACGGCGACGGCGTCATATCCCCGGAAGAACACCGCAGGCTCGTCGAGACCTGGAACGGCCGGTCGGTGGACTTGGCGGGTGTCTTCGAGCTGCTCGACCTGAACGGCGACGGCCACCTCAGCCGCGAGGAGTTCGCGGTGCTGTGGCGTCAGTTCTGGATCAGCGACGACCCGGTGGAACCGGGCAACTTGCTCTGCGGCCGGTTCCCCGGCTAGAAACCGGCCCTGAGCGGGCAAACCGCGCCGCGGCCCCCCGCCCGGGGGACCGCGGCACGTCCGCGTGTCAGGCGCGGCCGGTCAGATAACCGCCCATGGTGGTGAAGTACTCCGTCGCGGGCAGCTCCCGGCCGTCCTCGGTTCGTACGCGTGTGATGGCCAGGCCGCGGTTGCGGCCGGTGCGCGCGTCGGCGCCCGCGACGATCACCACGCCCTCGCCCTCGCGGTAGAAGATACGGCCGGGCGTACCGCCGTACCGGCCCTCGGACACCACCGCGGCCAGCACCTCGAGCCGCTTGCCCTTGTGGAAGGTGAAGGCGCTGGGGTACGGCTCCGACTGGGCGCGGACCAGGCGTTCGATGTCCGCCGCCGGCCAGGCCCAGTCGACGCGGATGTCCTCGGCGGACCGCTTGTGGAAGAAGCTCGCCCGCGAGCGGTCCTGCTTGGTGAACTCCGTCTGCCCGGCGGCGATCAGGCCGAGGGCGCCGATGGTGACCGGGGCGATCAGGTCGACGGTCTTGTGGAAGAGGTCGGTGGCGGTGTCCGTCGGTCCGACCGGAACCGCCTCCTGCCGGACGATGTCGCCGGCGTCGAGTTCGTCGTCCATCAGGTGCGCGGTGACGCCCACTTCGGGCTCGCCGTTGATCAGCGCCCAGATCAGCGGGGAGAAACCGGCGTACTTCGGCAGCAGCGAGTCGTGGACGTTCAGGGTGCCGTGGCGCGGGAGGCCGAAGATCCGCGGGGGGATCCAGGTCCGCCAGTTGTTGGCCACGATGATGTCCGGATCGGACTCCTTGAGGCGCTCGAACAGCTCCTCGTCGTCGGGGCGGTTGCGGATCAGCACCGGGACGCCGTGCTCCTCGGCGAGATCGGCGACCGAGTCGCTCCAGATCTTCTCGTACGCGTGCTCGCTCTTGGGGTGTGTCACGACCAGCACCACGTCGTGCTCGGAGTCCAGAAGGGCTTGCAGGGTGCGATGGCCCCAGGTCTGGTAACCGAACATGACGACCCGCATGGGGTTCCTCCTCAGAGCAGGGATGGACCGACGGAGAGTTAAGCAAGGCTTACCTTAGTTTGCAACTCGCCTATGTGGTACCCCAGTCAGCGGGTGCCGAGCGGCGGGGGTCCTATCGACAGCCGCAGGGGATTAGCTTAGGCTCACCTAAGTTCAGGCGGGCTGCTTCGTCGGCGTGCCCGCCCTTCGTACCTTCCCCCCGCACCTGACAGGCGGCTTCCCCGTAATGAATGGGAGTGACATGTCACAGGTTCTTCCTGGCGACGCAGCACCGGTCTACGACCTCATAGGCATCGGCTTCGGCCCGTCCAATGTGGCCATGTCGATCGCGGTCAGCGAGCACAACGCACGCGTCGGCAGGCAGGAGTCCGTCACCGCCCACTTCTTCGAGCAGCAGCCACAATTCGGTTGGCACCGGGGCATGCTGATCGACGACGCGACCATGCAGGTGTCCTTCCTCAAGGACCTGGTGACGCTCCGGAACCCGACCAGTGAGTTCAGCTTCCTCTGCTACCTGCAGAGCAAGGGCCGGTTGATCGACTTCATCAACCACAAGAACCTCTTCCCGCTGCGCGTGGAGTTCCACGACTACTTCGAGTGGGCCGCGGCCAAGGTCGACGACATGGTCTCGTACGGCCACGAGGTCGTCGGCGTGACGCCGGTCGTCCGTGACGGAACCGTGGAGTACATGGACGTGACGGTACGGTCGGCGGAGGGGCTCGTGGTCCACCGGGCCCGCAACCTCGTCATCGGCACCGGGCTCCGTCCCCAGATGCCGCAGGGCGTGGAGCGCGGCGACCGCGTCTGGCACAACTCCGAACTGCTCAAGAAGGTCGACGCGTTGGAGGGTACCTCGCCCTCCCGGTTCGTCGTCGTCGGCGCCGGCCAGAGCGCCGCCGAGAACGTCGCCTACCTGCACCGCCGCTTCCCGGAGGCCGAGGTCTGCGCGGTCTTCTCCCGCTACGGCTACAGCCCCGCCGACGACAGCGGCTTCGCCAACCGGATCTTCGACCCGGAGGCGGTCGACCAGTACTTCGCCGCGCCCGACGACGTCAAGACCCGGCTGATGGACTACCACGGGAACACCAACTACTCCGTGGTGGACATCGACTTGATCGACGACCTGTACCGGCAGAGCTACCAGGAGAAGGTCCTCGGCACCGAGCGGCTGCGCTTCATCAACGTGTCCCGGCTCGTCGACGTCAAGGAGACGCCGGACAAGGCCCGTGCCACGGTGAAGTCGCTCGTCACGGGCGAGGAGACCTTCCTGGACGCGGATGTCGTGGTGTTCGCCACCGGCTACAGCCAGGCCGACCCCGTCGGCCTCCTCGGCGATGTCGCCGAGCGCTGCCTCCGCGACGACGAGGGCCGCGTCCGCGTCGAGCGCGACTACCGCATCGCGACGGACGACGATCTGCGCTGCGGCATCTACCTCCAGGGCGGTACGGAGCACACGCACGGCATCACGTCGTCGCTGCTGTCCAACACCGCGATCCGGGTCGGCGAGATCCTGGACTCGATGCTCGACCGGGGTGCCAAGGCCGCCTCCGGCGAGGCCCGGCAGACGTCGGTGTGAAGGCGGGCCCCGGGGGTCCGTCCCCGGGGCGTGAGACGCCCAACCGGCCATGCCTCCCTCGTAGATCAAAGGGATAACGTACGTCGACATGAGCACGACTGCAGTGGAACGCCCCCTGTCCAGGGGCACGGCGGACACCCGTCGGTGGCGGGCGACGGGCGTCGGCGCGCTCGTGGTGATCCTCGTGATCGCGGGGGCGGTGTCGCTGGCCGTCGGGGCACGCGCCCTGAGCCCCGCCGACGTGTGGCACGGGCTGTTCGCGGCGCCGGACTCCGACCAGCGGCTCACCGAGATCAGGCTCATCGTGCGGACCGTGCGGGTGCCCCGGACGGTGCTCGCGATCGTGGCGGGCATCGCGCTCGGGGTCGGCGGGGCGCTGATCCAGGGCTACACGCGCAACCCGATTGCGGACACGGGCCTGTTGGGGGTGAACGCCGGCGCCTCGTTCGCGGTGGTGACGGTGGTCGCCCTGTTCGGGCTCACCAACCCGTTCCAGTACGTCTGGTTCGCCTTCGTGGGAGCGGGCATCGCCGGAGTCGTCGTGTTCGGCCTCGCGAGCATCGGCCGAGGCGCCGGCAATCCGCTGACGCTCGCGCTCGCCGGGCAAGGGGTCACGGTGTTCCTCGCGGCGATGACCACGTCCATCGCGCTGTCCGACCAGAAGTCGCTGAACGCGCTGCGGTTCTGGAACGCCGGCTCCGTGGCCGGTGTCGGATTCGATGTCATCTGGCCGGTGACCGCGTTCATCGCGGTCGGCCTGGTGCTGGCGCTGATCACGCTGCCCGCTCTGAACCTGCTCAACCTGGGTGACGACATCGCGCGCGGGCTGGGCGTGAACATCGCGCTGAGCCGGACCGTCGGCATCGTCTCCATCACCCTGCTCGCGGGCGCGGCGACGGCGGCCTGCGGCCCCATCGCGTTTCTCGGACTCATGGTGGCCCACGTGGCGAGGTATCTGACCGGCCCGGACTACCGCTGGCTGGTGCCGTACGCGGGGCTGCTCGGCGCCGTCGTCCTGCTGGTCTGCGACATCGTGGGGCGACTGGTGGTGCGGCCGGGGGAGTTGGACTCGGGTGTCGTCGTCGCCCTCCTCGGCGCCCCCTTCTTCGCGGGCCTCGTGTGGCGAGGGAAGTTCAAGAGCGCGTGAACAGGACGGACGGGGCAGGCAAGACAGACGCGACGGACGAGACGCATATGAAGCACGAGACGGACATGAGGCGCGAGAAGCACGACGAGCGCGAGAAGCGGGTGAAGCGACCGGTGGCGCCGGGCGTACGGCTCGGCCACCTGTCGTTCGTCTGGCGGCCCTGGGTCGTGCTGGTCACGCTGCTCCTGGCGGCGGCGACCTTCCTGGTGTTCTGCGTGTCCATCGGCGTCGGGGACTTTCCCATCGGTCTGCCCCAGGTGGTCGCCACACTGTTCGGCCGGGGCGAGCAGGTCGACGAGTTCGTCATCATGGATCTGCGGATGCCGCGAGCCCTGGCCGGTCTCGTCGTCGGGATCGCGCTGGGCGTGGCAGGGGCGATCACGCAGTCCATCGCGCGCAATCCGCTGGCCAGTCCGGACATCCTGGGCATCACCCAGGGAGCCGGCGTGGTCGCGGTCTTCCTGATCACGGTGTCGGGCGGGACCGCCGCGGCTGTCGTCAGCTCCGTGGGTCTGTCGGCGGCGGCGCTCGCGGGCGGCCTCGGTACGGGGCTGCTGGTGTACTTCCTGGCGTGGCGGCGCGGCATCGACGGCTTCCGGCTCATCCTCATCGGAATCTCGGTGAGCGCCGTGATGGAGGCGATCACGACCTGGCTGCTCGTCACGGCCGACATCAGGGACGTCGCGCGGGCCCAGGTGTGGTTGATCGGCTCGCTGGACAACCGGTCGTGGGACGAGGTCCGGGTGGCGCTCTGGTGCACGCTCGTGCTCCTGGTCGTCGTGGCGGGCGCCGCTTTCCAGTTCAAGCCGATGCATCTCGGTGACGAGGTCGCCGCGGGCCTGGGCGTCCGGTTCTCCCGGGTGCGGGCGATCCTGTTGCTGTGCGCGGTTCTGCTGGCTGCCGTGTCGGTGAGCGCGGCGGGCCCGGTCCCGTTCGTCGCGTTGGTGGCGCCGCAGGTGGCGATGCGTCTGGCGCGGTGCCCCACACCGCCGATGGTGGCCTCGGGGCTGGTGGGCGCGCTGCTGCTGATCGGCGCGGACCTGGTCGCGCGCGCGGCGCTGCCGATCGGTCTCCCGGTCGGTGTGGTCACCGCCGCGATCGGCGGTCCCTTCCTCGTCTATCTGCTCGTGCGGGCGAACCTCCGACAGACAGATAGATGATAAAAAGGTTAGGCAAACCTAATAAGGGGGGCTTGTGGCCGCTCAGTCCATCACCGAGATCGAGTCCGACACCGACACCGAATCCAGGTCCACGCCCGCGTCCGGGAGCGGGTCCGGCGTCAAGGGCGTTCCACGGTTGGCGGCCAGAGGCGTCACGGTCGGGTACGGCGGCCGGACCGTCATCGACGATCTCGACGTGTCCATCCCGCCAGGGGTGATCACCACGATCATCGGCCCCAACGGCTGTGGGAAGTCGACCCTGTTGCGCACCCTGACGCGGCTGCTCAAGCCCGCCGGGGGAACGGTCCTGCTCGATGGTGAGGACATCGGCAGGCTCAGGACCAGGGACGTCGCGAAGAAGCTCGGTCTGCTGCCGCAGGCGCCGGTCGCGCCGGAGGGTCTGACGGTGTCCGACCTGGTCGCCAGGGGGCGCCATCCGCACCAGAGTTGGCTGCGGCAGTGGTCGTCGGACGACGCCGACGTCGTGGAGCGCGCCCTCGCCATGACCGGGGTGGCCGATCTCGCCGACCGTCCGGTCGACTCGCTGTCCGGCGGACAGCGCCAGCGCGTCTGGATCTCGATGACGCTGGCCCAGGGCACCGACCTGCTGCTGCTGGACGAGCCGACCACGTATCTGGACCTGGCGCACGCCATCGACGTGCTCGACCTGGTGGACGACCTGCACGAGGCGGGGTGCACCGTGGTCATGGTGTTGCACGACCTCAATCTGGCGACGCGTTACAGCGACAACCTCATCGTGATGCGCGAGGGGTCGATCCTGGCGCAGGGGCATCCGCGTGACGTGATCACCGCCGAGTTGCTGCACGAGGCGTTCGGGCTGCGCGCCCAGGTGATCGACGCCCCGGTGGGCGACAGCCCGATCATCGTGCCCCTCGGCCGTACGCACATCTGACTCGCCCGATGCCCGTGCCGGCCGCACGCGCCGGTCGCCCTGGTCCAACCCAAGGACCGGTAAAGGCAATTCACAAGTTAGGCTAGGCTAACCTCACCAACGCAGGATAAGGTTTGGCTGCCCTAAGACAAGGTGCAGCGGACAGTGCGAACGCAAGGGATTCCGGATGCTTCTCCATAGAACGACGCTCGTGCGGCCATGGCGGCGACTGGCGGCGACACTGTCCGCCGCGGCGCTCGGCGTCGGCCTCCTCGCGGGATGCGGTTCCGACGACTCGACGGACAAGTCGAGCGACGACGCCCCCGCCGGCGCCTCCGGGGCGTTCCCGGTCACCGTGGAGCACGCGTTCGGATCCACGAAGGTCACCGAGGCCCCCAAGCGGGTCGTCACGGTCGGCTACACGGACGACCAGGCCGTCCTGGCGTTCGGCATCAAGCCGGTCGGCATGGTCGACCAGTACCCGAACCCGGCGGGCAAGACCCCCGACATCAACACCCAGTGGCCCTGGGTGAAGGACAAGTGGGGCGACAGCCGCCCCGAGGTCATCATGAAGAACGGTGACTCGGGCCCCAACTACGAGAAGATCGCCTCGCTGCGACCGGACCTGATCATCGCGGTCTACTCCGAGGTCGACCAGGCCGCCTACGACAAGCTCTCCAAGATCGCCCCGACCGTGGGCCGCACCAAGGCCGAGAAGGAGCCCTTCAGCGCTCCCTGGCAGGACAACGCGGCCCAGATCGCCAAGGCGCTCGGCAAGGAGGACGAGGGCGCCGAGCAGGTGCGGGGCATCCAGGACAAGCTCGACGCGGCGAAGAAGGCCAACCCCGGGTTCGCCGACCAGACCGCGGTCGTCATCTCCTGGTACAAGGACTCGATCGCCCCGTTCACCTCGACCGACGTGCGCGGGCAGTTGGTGACCGGCGCCGGGTTCAAGTACCAGACCAAGATCGACGAGATCGCGGAGGGCGGCTTCTCCACCGAACTGTCGCCCGAGCGCGTCGACCTGATCGACGTCGACCGCATCTTCGTCGTCAACGACAAGGCGGACACCGAGGCGTTGAAGAAGTTCGAGCTGTTCGCCAACCTGCCGGCGGTCAAGAACGGGAAGGTGTCCTACCTGCTGGACAGCGAGGGCCCCGCGGTCGGCGCGGCCATGTCCCAGGGCACCCTGCCGTCCCTGCCGTACGCGATCGACGAGCTCGTCAAGTCGGCCAAGTAGAGATGACGATGGTGATCAACCGCTCCCGCTCCCGTCCCCGACTCGACCCGGTCTCCGGGTGAGCGCCACCGGCACCCGCGTCGCCCCGGCAGCGAGCCTGCGTACGGCGACCGGAGGCGATGCCACCCGGTGGGTCGTGGCGCACTGCCGCGAAGCGCCGTGGCTGACGCTCGCCACCGTGCTCACCACGGTGGCCGGGGCGGCGCTCCAAGTGCTGCCGGTGCTGCTGCTGGGGCAGGTGGTCGACGGCGTGGTCGAGGGCGAATCGCGCTCGGTCCTGGTCACCGTCGGAGTGTTGATGGGGGCCGCCGCGCTGCTCGGCGCGGCGGCCACCGCCGTGTCGACGTATCTGATCGGACGGCTGGGCGCGGATCTGCTCGCACGGCTGCGGGAACGCGCCGTCCGGGCGGTGCTGGGGATGCCGAGCGCACGGATCGAACAGGTGGGCCGGGGCGACGTGTTGTCCCGCGTCGGCGACGACGTCGCCGTGCTGTCCAAGGGCATCCGTACGGCCGTCCCCACCGTGTTCTCGGCGGGCGTGCTGGTCTTCATCGCCACGGTCGGCATGTTCGGACTGGACTGGCGGCTCGGCCTGGCGGGTGCCTGCGCCCTGCCCGCGTACGTGCTGGCGCTGCGCTGGTACCTCCCGCGGTCCGCCCCGCTCTACCGGAAGCAGCGGGTGGCCCAGGCCGACCGGGCGCAGGCGTTGATCAGCGGACTGAACGGGATCGACACCGTACGGGCGTACCGCCTGGAGGAGTCCGTCCGCGAGACGGTCACCCGCGAGTCGTGGCGGGTGCGGAATCTCGGCATCGAGGTGTTCCGGTTCTTCGGCCGGTTCGTCGGCAGGGAGAACCGCGCCGAGTTCATCGGCCTCGTCCTGATCCTTGTCGTGGGGTACGCCCTGCTGGAGGCCGACGCCGCCAGCCTGGGCGAGGTGTCGGCGGCTCCGCTGATGTTCCACCGGCTGTTCACCCCGCTGGGCGCCATCATGTTCACCTTCGACGAGGCGCAGAAGTCGGGTGCGAGCCTGACCCGCCTGGTCGGGGTGCTGGGGGAGGACGCGGAGGACCGCCTGGTGGGCGACCGTTCCGTCGCGGCCGCCGAGGTCGCGCCGTACCCCGTGACGGTGGAGGGGCTGACGTTCAGCTATCCCGACACCGATGAACCGGTCCTCAGAGACGTCGACCTGACGATCCCCGCGGGCGGTTCGCTGGCCCTGGTGGGGGCGACGGGCGCGGGCAAGTCGACGCTGGCCGCGCTGATCGCCGGCATCGGCACCCCGCAGGCCGGTTCGGTACGTATCGGATCGCACGACCTCGCCGGTCTGGACGAGGCCGGGGCGCGGGCCCTGGTGAGCATCCTGACGCAGGAGACGCATGTGTTCTCCGGTCCGCTCGCCGACGACCTGCGGCTCGCCGCGCCCGATGCGACCGATGTCCAACTGACCGAAGCCCTGAGCACAGTTGGCGCCCACGAATGGGTCGACGCGCTGCCCGACGGGCTGAACACCCTGGTCGGCGAGGGCGGCGAACGCCTGGATGTGACCAAGGTCGCCCAGATCGCCCTGGCCCGGCTGGTGTTGGGACGGTCGCCGGTGGTGGTGCTCGACGAGTCGACCGCGGAGGCGGGCAGCGAGGGCGCCGCCGAGCTGGAGCGGGCCGTGCTGGCCGCGTGCGCGGGCCGGACCACGCTGTTCGTGGCGCACCGGCTGACCCAGGCGATGGCGGCGGACCGGATCGCCGTACTGGACGCGGGGCGTGTGGTCGAGCGGGGCACCCATGACGAACTGGTGGCCCTGGGCGGCCGGTACGCGCGACTGTGGCAGGCGTGGCGAGAAGGTAGTTAGGCTCCCTTGATTAGGTGAGCCTAAGTTAGGTTAGGCTAACTTTCATGCCTGGAAGGGATGCTGAGTCTTCGATGATGGAACCGAGCGCTCGTCTCGTACTGCTTTCTCCCACACGTGCGGCCGACGTACGCCGGCGGGCCGGTGACCACTCCGGCCGGACCATCGCGGAAGCCTGCGCCGTCGGGCTGTCGTACTGGGCGACCGGCCGGAGCCCCGAGGGCATGGACCTCGCCCCCGGCACCCTCTTCGCCGACGTCCTCGGATGGGTCGGCAACGGCGGTGCCGGACCCGGCGGTTGGGAGGTCGAGGCGGACGGCCCGGACGCCTGGCGCATCACCGTCCCCGAGGGCGTCGAGCCGGCCGACGCGCAGCTCGCGCTGGACGACCTGGCCGACTTCCCCGACCGGCCCGTCGGCACCATCGGCCCGTCCGACGCGGCGGCGAGGCTCGAAGCCCTGGGCAGGTGGAACGACACCACGGCCGACCGGGTCCGTCCGACCGTCGTGGAGATGTTCCGCGAGCAGGCACGGAACAGGCCCGACGCCATCGCCGTCATCGACGAGCACCGATCGCTGACGTACCGTCAACTAGCTGAGCGATCAAGTCAGTTGGCCCACCGGCTGATCGAACGCGGAGTCGGCCGTGAACAGGTCGTCGGCATCTCGCTCGGCCGCTCCGCCGAAATGGTGATCGGGCTGCTCGCCGTACTCCAGGCGGGCGGTGCTTTCGTACCCCTCGATCCGCAGTGGCCCGCCGCGCGCCGCGCCGTCGTCGTCGAGGACGCCCGGGTCGTCCTGCAACTCAACACCTCGGGTGAGCCCGGTCCGGGCGAACCGGAAGCCGAGGCCGTCGACCTCGGTGACTGGCGGTTCGATTCCCACCCCGTCGACGGGACCGGGATATCCGCCCCCGGCACGGCCCTGGCGTACGTGATCTTCACGTCCGGCTCCACCGGGCGGCCCAAGGGCGCGATGATCCGTCACGAGGCGATCAGCGAACGCCTGCTGTGGCAGGTCAACGAGATCCTGGGCTTCGGCCACGACGACGCGTCGCTGTTCAAGGCGCCGCTCTCCTTCGACATCTCCATCAACGAGATCTTCCTGCCGCTGGTGTCCGGCGGCAGACTGGTGGTCCTGCGGCCCGGCGGCGAACGCGATCCGCACCATCTGCTGAGCGTGATCGCCGAACAGCGCGTCACCTTCACCTATCTGGTCTCGTCCATGCTGGACGTACTGCTGGAGATGGCGGGCGACTCCGGGCGCCTCGACAGCCTGCGCCACGTGTGGTGCGGCGGCGAGGTACTGACGCCTGAGCTGTACGAGCGCTACCGCACCAAGCTCGACATCCCGCTCTACCACGGCTACGGCCCGGCCGAGACGACGATCGGCGTCTCGCACGTCATCTACCGGGGCGAGGCGGAGCGCCTGTCGACGTCGATCGGCAAGGCCAACCCCAACACCCAGCTCTACGTGCTGGACGACGAACTGCGCCCGGTCCCGGTCGGGGTAGGCGGCGAGCTGTACGTCGGCGGATTCCTCCTGGGTCGCGGATACGTCAACGCGCCCGGCCTGACCGCCTCCCGTTTCGTCGCCAATCCGTTCGCCACGGACGGCTCCCGGCTGTACCGGACCGGCGACCTCGCCCGGTTCGCCCCGGACGGGTCGCTGGACTTCCTCGGCCGCGCCGACAACCAGATCAAGATCCGCGGCATGCGCCTGGAGATCGAGGACGTCGAGGCCGGTCTCGCCGAGCACCCCGGCGTACGGCACACCTGCGTCGTCGCGAAGAAGAACGCGGCGGGCGGCACTTACCTGGTGGGGTATGTGATCCCGGCCGCCGGGCACGAGAACCTGCGGGCCGAACAGGTCAAGGCGTGGGCCGTCGAGCACATGGTCGAGTACATGGTGCCCGCGCACACCGTCGTGATGAAGGAGTTCCCGCTCACCGCGAACGGCAAGCTCGACCGGGCCGCGCTCCCGGAGCCCGCGATCGGGACGGGCCCGGTCCTCCCGCCCACCACCGAGAACGAGCGCGTCGTGTGCGCGGTGGTCGCGGCCGTGCTGCGGCTGGACGAGGTCGGGGTCAACCAGGACTTCCTCCAGCTCGGCGGAGACAGCATTCTGGCGATCTCGCTGCTGAGCGCGTTGCGTGACGCGGGCCTCTACGTCACGACCCGGCAGATCTTCACCAACAGCGTCGTGGGCGCACTGGCGGCGGTGGCGAGCCGTGAGGACGTCGCCACCGTCGACCACCGGGACGTGGCGACCGGCTCCGTCGTCGGCTCACCCGTCACGCAGTGGCTCGGCGAGACCACCGACGCGATCGACGGCTTCGTACAGTCGGTCGTACTGAACACCCCGGCCGACCTCACCCCCGACGCCCTCGACCAGATCCTCACCGCGGTGACCGGGCGGCACGACATGCTGCGGGCCAGGCTCGTGCGCGGCGACCGCTGGAGCTTCGACATCCCGGAGGCGTCCCCGGCCACGGAGGGGACCGTCGTGGGCGGTCAGGAGAGCGACCGTCCGCTCGACGAGTGCGTCGCGCTCGCCACCGGCGGGCTCGACCCGGACAACGGCGTCATGCTGCGCGCGGTCTGGCGCCGCGAGGCACGCCAACTGGTCGTGGCCGTCCACCATGTGGTGATCGACGGGGTGTCCTGGCGGATCCTGATGGACGACCTGGCCACCGCGTGGCGGCAGTTCACCTCGGGCGCGCCGGTCGAGCTGCCCCCCGTCGGCACATCGTTCCGCCGCTGGACGCAGCTCCTGGAGCGTGCCGCGTTCGACGCGGACAGTACCTACTTCCGGCGTCAACTGCCCGGCGTGGACGCACCGGTGGGCAGGCGCGCCCTGTCCGGGGCCGACACCGTCGCACGGGAGCGCACGCGGACCGTCACGGCGGGCCCCGACGTCACGGCGGCGCTGCTGGGCGAGATTCCGGCGAAGTTCCACGCGGGCGTCAACGACGTACTGCTGACCGCGCTCGCCGTCACCCTCGCCCGGTGGCGCCGCGATCTCGGGCAGGACCAGACGTACGCGCACATCGAACTCGAGGGCCACGGCCGCGAGGGACGGTTCGTGGCGAACAGCGCCGGCTTCGAACCGGAACTGTCGCGCACCGTCGGCTGGTTCACCACCCTGTTCCCGGTGACCGTGGACCCCGGCGCGGCGGCCGATCTCACCGCGCCCGAGTACCTGGCCGCGGCGCTCAAAGCGGTCAAGGAAGACCTCGCCCGGGTACCGGACAACGGCGTCTCGTACGGCGCCCTGCGGTACCTGGCCCACGCCGAGTTCGACGCGCCCGCACCGCAGGTGCTCTTCAACTATCTGGGCCGCTTCGACGCGGGAGCGTCCGGAGACTGGCAACTCGCCGGTGCTACGGGGCAGTTGGGAGAGAAGCGCGACCCGAGGATGCGCCTCCCGCGCGCCCTGGAGTTCAACGCGATCGCCGAACCCGCCGCCACGACCGGCGAGTACGAACTGGTCACCACCATCTCCTGGCCCGACGGGATGTTCACCGACGAGGACGTCGCGACGCTCGGCGAGTACTTCCGCGGGGCCCTCGCCGGTCTGGCCGCGCTCGACCGGGGTGGCCACTCACCCAGCGACTTCGGCCTGGTGCCGCTCACGCAGGCCGATGTCGACGGCCTGGACGGCCCGGCGCTGCGGGACATCCTGCCGCTGACGCCGTTGCAGGAGGGGCTGTACTTCCACTCCGTCTTCGACGACGACTCGGCGGGCAGCTACGTCGAGCAGCAACTGCTGACCCTGGACGGGGAGGTGGACGCCGACCGGCTCGCGGCGGCGGCCACCCGTCTGCTCGCGCTGTTCCCGAACCTCGCCGCGCGGTTCACCGCGCTCGCCGACGGCCGGGTGGTCTCCGTCCTGGAGAGCGGTGTGGAGGCGCCCTTCAGCACACTGGACCGCCCCGGCATCACCGACGACGAGATACGCGACCACGCCGAGCGGGACCGCCGCGCCGGGTTCGACCTGGCCACCGGGCCCCTGATGCGGTACACGCTCATCCGCGCCGGCGCCGGCCGCACCGTCCTGGTGCAGACCGTGCACCACATCATCGCCGACGGCTGGTCGGTGCCACCGATGCTCCGCGCCCTGCTGGCGGAGTACCACGCGCCGGGCACCGTGTACGCGCTCGGCGGCTTCTCCGACTACCTGAGCCGGCTCGCCGAACGCGACGCCGACGAGAGCGACCGGGTGTGGCGCGACGAACTCGCCGAGCTGCCCGGCCCGTCGCTGGTCGCCGAGGGGCACATCCCGTCCGACCGGTTCGCCGACATCGCCGTCGAGCCCGGTGCCGACGGTGCGACCGGGGACGGCGTCGGCGACATCGACGCGGCCGTCCGGTCGGCCGGTGTCCCCTTGAGCGTGGCCGTGCACAGCGCCTGGGCGGTGACGCTCGGCGGCCTCCTGCACGGCAGCGACGTGGTCTTCGGCTCCACCGTGTCCGGACGCGACGCCGATGTGCCCGGCATCGGGGAGATGGTCGGTCTGTTCATCAACACCATCCCCGTGCGCGGCCGTTGGGACGGCACGACCACGGCGCGCGACCTGCTCGCCGCCGTACGGGACCACCAGGGCGCCGTCCTGCCGCACCAGCATGTCTCGCTGGCGCGCATCGGCCGCCAGGCCGGAGTCGGCGCCCTGTTCGACACCCTGGTGGTGTTCGACGTCGCGACCGATCTGGGCGCTCTGCGCGGACCGGACGACACGCTGGTCATCACCGACATCGCGAACGAGGGCGCCCCGCACTACCCGTTGACGCTGGTGGTGGAGCGCACCCTCGACGGCCGCCCGCGCTTCAACCTGATCTACGACGGTGAACTGCTGCGCGAGGCGAGCGCCCAGAGGATCCTGCGTACGTTCACCCGGACCCTCACCGGCCTGCTCACCCGGCCCGACGCCCTGGTCAAGGGCCTGGCCGACGAAGTCGCACCGGAGGCCGGCCGGCGTCCCGCGCCCATCACCCCGACCACCCTCGGCGGACTGTTCGACGCCGCGGCGGACCGCGACCCGGCCGCCACCGCCGTCACCCAGTGCGCTCTCGACGGCGGCTCCCGGTCCCTGACCTACCGCGAACTGGCCGACGCCAAGGACGAGTTGGCCTTCTCCCTGCGCGCCGCCGGTGTCCGGCCGGGCAAGCGGGTCGCCGTCGCCGTCCCACGCTCCATCGAGCAGGTCGTCGCCCTCGTCGCGGTCGTCACCGCCGGCGGCGCGTACGTACCGCTGGATCTGGCGTATCCGGACGAACGACTGGAGTACATCCTGGCCGACGCCGCGCCGCAGGTCGTCCTCGTGGACCGTGACCAGCGGGACCGCTTCACCGGCCTGCTCGCCCGAGCGGGCGTGTCGGCCCGCGTACTCGTACAGGGCGACGGACAGGGTGACGGACAGGACGGTGAACAGGGTGACGGACAGGGCGGTGAACCGCTCCTGGACGTCACCACCGAGCCGCCCGAGGCCGGCCGGCACGACCCCGCGTACGTGATCTACACGTCCGGCTCGACCGGCCGCCCCAAGGGCGTCGTCGTCCCGCACTCCAGCGTGGTCGCGCTGCTCGCGAACACCCGCCCCGACATGGACTTCGGCGCGCACGACGTATGGGTCCAGTTCCACTCCTTCTCCTTCGACTTCGCCGTCTGGGAGCTGTGGGGCGCCCTGGCGCACGGCGGCGAGCTGCTGGTGCCGGAGTACGGGCTGACGCGCTCCCCGGTCGACTTCCACCGGCTGGTCCGCGAGCGCGGTGTGACCGTGCTCAACCAGACCCCGTCGGCCTTCTACCAGTTCATCGAGGCGGACCGGCACGCCGACGAGCCGGTCACGGCGGTGCGGCGGATCATCTTCGGCGGCGAGGCGCTGGATCTCGGCCGACTGCGCGGCTGGGTCGAGCGGCACGGCACCGGTGGTCCCGGATCCGGCGCTCCCGAGCTGGTCAACATGTACGGCATCACCGAGACCACCGTCCATGTCACCCACCGGGTCCTGACGGACGAGGACTTCGGCGCCGGCGACGACATCAGCCCGATCGGCGGACCGATACCCGGCCTGGTCACCTACCTGCTCGACGACCGGCTCCGGCCGGTCCCGCCGGGCCGGGTGGGCGCCATCTACGTCGCGGGCGAACAGGTGTCGCTCGGCTATCTGGGCCGGCCGGGGCTGACCGCGGGCCGGTTCGTGGCGAACCCGTTCGCGGACGACGGCTCCCGGATGTACCACACGGGCGACCTCGCCCGGCGCACGCTCGACGGCGAGCTGGAGTTCGCCGGCCGCGCCGACGACCAGGTACAGCTCAAGGGCTTCCGTATCGAACTCGGTGAAGTGGAGTCCGCGATCAGGGAATTGGACGGTGTGGTCGATGTGGCCGTCACCGTCGCGGACAGCGGCGACCACCTGGTCGCGCATGTCGTGGGCCGCGTGCCCGGCGACCTTGCCCCACGGCTGTCCACGAAGCTGCCCGCGCACATGGTGCCGGGCCGGGTACTGCACGCCGACAGCCTGCCGCTGACGGTCAACGGCAAGCTGGACCGCAAGGCCCTCACCGCGCTCGCCGCACAGGACGACATCCCGGTGGCCGCGAGTGATTCCGCGCTCGCCGCACTGGTCGGCGTCTTCGCCGAGACGCTGCCCGGCACCGACGTGGACGCCGACACCGACTTCTTCATGGCCGGGGGCGACAGCATCGTCGCCATCACCGTGATCAACCGGGCCAGGGCGCTCGGGCTGCCGATCGCGCCCCGCGACGTATTCCTGTTCCGGACACCGCGCGCGCTCGCCGAGAACCTGGGGACGCGCACCCCGCGGGACCGGGCGCCCGCCGTGTCCCGCCGCGAGGACGGCCCACTGACACCGACGCCGATCATCCTGCGCCAGCGCGAACTGGGCGGATCGCTCGCCCGGTTCGCCCAGGCCAGAACACTGGTGGCGGCCGAGGGCACCGGCCTCGCCGACGCCGAGCGCGCCGCGAACGCCGTCGTGGCCGCGCACCCGGTTCTCCGCCTGCGGCTGCGCGTCGAGCACGGCGTGTGGGCGCTGCGCACCGAACCCACCCGCCAGGTCACCGTCGACCGCGCGGCGGGGACCGACGCGACGGCCGTGGCGAACGAGGCCGCCGGACGGCTCGACCCCGAGTCCGGAGACGTCATCGCGTTCTCCTGGCTGGAGGCGAGCCGGACCCTGGTCGTCACCGTGCACCACACCGCCGTCGACTCCGTCTCCTGGCTGGTCCTCCTGGACGACCTGGCCACCGCCATGAGCGGCGCGGCCCTGCCACCGCCGACCACCTCCTACGCCGAGTACGCCGAAGCGCTGGCGTCCCGGTCCACCCAGGTCATCGACGACCTCGGGCACTGGGTCACCACGCTCCGGGCGCCGGCGCTGCTGCCCGCCGTCCGGGAACTGCGTGAGACCACCGTCGTCCTCCCGCCCGACGTGAGCCAGCGGCTGACGCGAACCGCGCCCGCCGCGCTCGGCGTGGGGCTCACGGAGCTGCTGTGCGGCGCGCTGCGCGCCGCGCTGACACACAGTCAGCCCTCGCCCACCGACCTCGCGATCGAACTGGAGCGACACGGCCGGGTCCCCGCCCTCGACCACCACGACTACACCCGTACGGTCGGCTGGTTCACCTCCATCGCACCCGTACGGCTCACCGCCCACACCGACCCGGTCGCGGCGGCGCGCGAGATCGACGAACGTCAGCCGGACGAGTGCGGGCATGTCGCCTACGGCCGGCTCAGGTACCTCAACCCGCAGACGGCCCCGCTGCTGACCGCCCGCCCGCAGGTGCTGTTCAACTACCTCGGCCGGGGCGGCGAGTCCCGGGCGTTGCGTCTCACCGCCGGCGATCAGGGCAGCCCGTACGCCGTCGAGGTCAACGCGTGGACCGACGACGCCACCGGATCCCTGCACGCGGCCTTCACCCTCGCCGACGGGATCCCCGACGAGATCACCGAGCACTGGCGGCGCGCGCTGGAGCACGTCGCGGACGCCTCCGCGACGGCCGAGCGCACGGCGCCGGTCACCCCCCTCCAGCGGGGCCTGTTCTTCCAGGCCCAGATGGCGGGTTCGGCCGGACACTACGTCGCGCAGAGCTGGTTCACCTTCGACCGGCGGCTGGACGCCGACGCGCTGGCCGAGGCGATGGCGTACGTGATCGCACGCCACCCGGTCGTGGGCGCCGGCTTCACCACCGACGACGACGGCAACCCGGTCCAGATCCTCAAAGCCGGCCGGCGGGTCGATGTCCGTACCGTCTCGCCGGCGACGGACGCGGAGGTCGAGGAGATACGCACCCGGGACCGGGACACCGGATTCGACCCGGGGGAGCCGCCGCTGATCCGGCTGACCGTGGTGCGGCAGCCGGACGGCCGGGACGGCCTGCTGCTCAGCTACCACCTGCTGCTGTGGGACGGCTGGTCCCGCGAGATCCTGCTGCGCGACCTGTTCGACGCGTACGAGGCCGTCCTCGCGGGCGAGCCGCGGACCGCGACCCCGGCCACTCCGAGCTTCGAGGAGTACGCCCGGACACTCGCCGCCAAGGACGCCGCCGTGTCGGAACGCTTCTGGGCGGACCACCTGGCCGGTCTCACCGGCCCGACACTGCTCGCCGGACCGGAACCGTCCCTCCCGGACGACCTGCCGCACGCGCTCGTGCGGACGATGTCCGCCGAACTGTCGGACCTGCTGCGGGAAGCGGCGAAGGCGCACGGCGTCACACTGAACTCGGTGCTGACCGGCGCGTTCGGCCTCCTCCTCGGCGCGCACACCGGCCGCGGCGACGCCGTGTTCGGCGTGACCGTCTCGGGCCGCGAGGGCGAGGGGCTGGGCGACATCGTCGGTGTGCTGCTCAACACGGTGCCCATGTGGACCCGGGCACGACCCGACGACACGGTCGGCGCGTACCTGTCGGCCGTACAGACGGCCAGGGTCGAGGCGATGGAGCACGAGCACGTGGGGCTCGGCGAGATCCAGCGCGCCAGCGGGCACACCACCCTGTTCGACAACCTGTTCGTGCTCCAGAACTTCCTGGACATGGACGCGTTCGCCGAGATGAACGCCAGGCACGGCATCGACTCCGTGCGCGCGGACGACTCCACGCACTACCCGTTCACCTGGGTCGTCACGCCCGGCGAGCGGCTCACGGTCAAGCTGGAGCACCGCGACGACGACCCGGCGAACGCCCGGCGTCTCCTCGACGGCTATCTGCGCGTACTGGAAGACCTGGCCCGGTCGACGGGTCCGGTCGGCGCGCTGCACGGGGTGGGACCGGCGCCCGAGCCCGCCGGGCGTACGCACGTCGGCACGGACACCGTCGTCGACCGGTTCGACGAGGCGGCGGACCGCGATCCGGAGCGGGTCGCGCTCGTCGCCCACGGCTCGGCCATGACGTTCGCCCAACTCCGCGACCGCAGCCGCGCGGTGGCGGGTGTGCTCGCCCGGCGGGGCATCGGCCCCGAGACGACCGTGGGGCTCGCGATCCCGCGCTCCGTCGACTCGATCGTGGCACTGTTCGCCGTACTGCGTACCGGCGCCGCGTACGTACCGCTGGAGCTGGACCACCCGGACGAGCGGATCGCCGCGATCGTCGCGGACGCCCGCCCGGCGGTGACCCTCACCGTGAGCGCCGTGTCGCCACGGCTGACCGGTGAACTGATCGAGCTGGACCGCCCGTTGCCCGAGGCCGAGCCGTACCGGACGTTCGCGGCGGACGACCCCGACCGCCTGCGGCACCCCGCCTACACGATCTACACCTCCGGATCGACCGGCAGGCCCAAGGGCGTGGTGACCGAATACGCCGGGCTCACCAACATGCTGATCAACCATCAGCGCCGCATCTTCGAGCCGGTCCTCGCGGAGCACGACCACCGGGTCTTCCGGATCGCGCACACCGTGTCGTTCGCGTTCGACATGTCGTGGGAGGAGCTGCTGTGGCTCGCCGACGGCCACGAGGTGCACATCTGCGACGAGGAACTACGCCGCGACGCGCCCCGGTTGGTCGAGTACTGCCTGGAGCACGGGATCGACGTCATCAACGTGACCCCGACCTACGCCCAGCAGCTGGTGGCCGAGGGACTCCTCGACAATCCGGAACGGCGGCCGGCGCTGGTGCTGCTAGGCGGCGAGGCCGTCACCCCGACGCTGTGGCGGCGCCTCGCCGAGACCGAGGGGACGGTCGGCTACAACCTGTACGGACCGACCGAGTACACGATCAACACCCTCGGCGTCGGCACCTTCGAGTGCCAGGACCCGGTGGTGGGCGTGGCGATCGACAACACCGACGTGTACGTGCTGGATCCGTGGCTGCGGCCCCTGCCCGACGGCGTTCCCGGTGAGCTGTACGTGTCGGGGATCGGCATCGCGCGCGGCTACCTCGGGCAGCCCGCCCAGACCGCGCACCGCTTCGTCGCCTGCCCGTTCGGCGCACCCGGCGAACGCATGTACCGCACCGGGGACCTGGTGGTCCGGCGGTCCGACGGGAACCTGACGTATCTGGGCCGTACCGACCAGCAGGTCAAGATCCGGGGCCACCGGGTCGAACTGGGCGAGGTGGAGGCCGCGTTCGCGGCGCACCCGGCGGTCCGGTTCGTCGCCGCGGTGGCCCAGCCCGACCCGCAGGTCGACGGCGCGTACCGGCTGGCCGCCTATCTCGTCCTGGACGGCGCCGACTTGGCGACGGTCGCCGCCCAAGTGGGCGCCGCCCTGCCGGACTTCCTGCGCCCCACGCACTACGCCGAGGTCGACGGCATCCCGCTGACGGTGAACGGGAAGGCTGACACCAAGGCGTTGCCGGAGGCCAAGCCGCTGGGCGCGCTGACCACGGCGCGCGAGCGTGGCCCGGAGACCGGGACCGAGACAGCGGTGTGCGAGTTCTTCGCCGAGGCCCTGGACCTGGACGACGACGAGGTGAGCGCGGTGAGTGACTTCGTGTCCCTCGGCGGGCACTCCATGCTGGCGGTGCGGCTGATCGGCATGCTCCGCCGTGAGTACGGTCCAGTGGTCACCATCCGTGACCTGTTCACCCTGCGAACCCCGGAAGCGATTGCCCGCCATCTTGATGAAAACTCCTGACCCGCAGCGACCCTCCCCGGGGTCGGACATCCTCCGGACCGCACTGCGCCGCAACGTCGGCGCCATGGCCAAGGGCACCGGCCTCATGGGCCTGTACCAGGCGGGCGAGACGGCCTTCCCCATCGCGCTCGGCCTCATCGTCGAGCACACGATGCGGGACCGGAGCCTCGGCGCCCTCGGCCTGTCGATCGCCGCGCTGGCCGTGATCATCACGACCGTCTCGCTGTCGTGGCGGTTCGGGATGCGTACGTTGCAGAAGGCCAACACGACCGAGGCGCACCGCTGGCGGGTGCGGGTGGCCGCCTGCGGACTCCAGCCGGTGGCCAGGGACGTCGACCTGAAGTCCGGCGAGGTGCTGACCATCGCCACCGAGGACGCCGACCAGACCGCCGACATCATCGAGGTGGTGCCGCTGCTGATCAGCTCGCTCGTCGCGGTGCTGGTCACGGCGGTCGCGCTGGGCCTGGCCGACATCCGGCTCGGCCTGCTGGTGATCGCGGGCACGGTCGCGATCCTGTCGATCCTGGCCGTGATGTCCAAGCGGATCGGCGCCAGTACGCGCGAACAGCAGGCGCGGGTGGCACGGGCCGGCGCGAAGGTCGCCGACCTCATCACCGGCCTGCGCCCGCTGCACGGCTTCGGTGGCAACCACGCGGCCTTCCTGTCGTACCGGAAGGTCAGCTCGGACGCGAGGCGCCAGGCGATCACGGTCGCCAGGGTGAACGGCGCGTACGCGGGCACCGCACTGGCTCTCAACGCGGTCCTCGCCGCCGCGGTGACCCTGGCGGCCGGCTGGCTGGCGTTCGGCGGCCACATCACCATCGGGGAACTCGTCATGGCCGTCGGCCTCGCGCAGTTCATCATCGAACCGCTCAAGCTGTTCTCGGAGATGCCCAAGTACGTGATGATGGCGCGCGCGTCGGCCGACCGGATGGCGCTGGTGCTGACCGCGCCGCCGGTGACGACCCCCGGGCCGGAGCGCCCGGCCGCGGGCGGCGACCTGGAGGTCGACTGCGTCCGGTACGGCTCCCTGAACCGGCTGAAGTTCGAGGTGCCCGCCGGTGAGTTCGTGGCGATCACCGTCTACCAGCCGCGCGCGGCGGCCGACCTCGCGTCGGTCCTGGCCGTCAACGTCCCGCCCCACGCGTACGAGGGAGTGGTACGCGTCAGCGGTCGGGCGATCTCGGACCTGTCGATCGAGGCGGTCCGCGAGCACATGCTGGTGAACCCGTACGACGGGGAGATCTTCGCGGGCACCCTCCGTACGAACATCGACCCGTCGGGCACCAGCCGGATGGTCCCCGAGGCCGTCGAGGCGTCCATGCTGACCGACGTCGTGGCCCTCCACCGCGACGGACTGGACTACGCCGTCCGGGACCGGGGCGCGAACCTCTCCGGAGGGCAGCGCCAACGGCTGTCCCTGGCCCGCGCGCTCGCCACCGACAGCGACGTCCTGGTCCTGCGCGACCCGACGACGGCCGTCGACGCGGTCACCGAGCAGCTCATCGCGCGCAACGTCGCGAAGCTGCGCCGGGGCCGTACTACCGTCGTGATCACCAGCAGCCCGGCGCTCCTGGACGCCGCCGACCGGGTCCTCGTACTGGACGACGGGGTCGTCGTCGCCGAGGACACCCACCGCAACCTGCTCGCCACGGACGAGGACTACTGCCTGGCCGTGACGCGATGAGCCGCTGAGCGGTTCCGGGAATCCTCCCGTACGGCCCGGAACCGCTCAGCGGAGCGCCCACGCGACGTCCCTGAGCAGGGCGTGCCGCCAGCCCGCCCGGTCGTGGCCCGACGGCGACCGCGAGACCCGCACGGTGGCGCCCGCCTGTTCGGCCAGCGTCTCGGTCAGCTCGCAGTGCGGCAGCATCCGCGTCTCGTGTTCGCCGACGTCGAACGCGGCGCGCAGACCCGACAGTTCGGGGCGCTCCCGCAGGCGCGCGGCGACGTCGCCGCCGACCGGGCCGCCCAAGGGGTCAGGCAGGCCCATGGCGTCGGGAGTCCACCAGAAGGACGCGGACTGGCAGGCGACGCGGGACACGAACTCCGGGAATTCCAGGGCCGCGTACAGCGCGCTCAGCCCGCCGAGGCTCTGCCCGGCGACCACCAGCCGGTCCCAGTCGGCGCGTACGCCGCTCTCCGTCACCAGGGGCCGCAGTTCGTCCCGTACGGCCTCCCACAGCTCGGGGCGGCACCCGAACTCGGCCTCCCGGTCCTTGGCCGGCAGGAAGACGAGTGTGACCGGTGGCATGTCGCCGCCGGTGACGGCCGAGTCGAACGCGGTCGTGGCCGGGTGCAGATACAGCCAGTCGTCCCCGTCGAGCAGCAGGACCACCGGTCCGCCGCCGCCCACCGGGTGGACGCGTACGGTACGCCGCCCGCCGAGCCGTGCGCTGTTCCAGCGGAGCCGGGCGCGGGGGAGGGGCAGGACGTCCTCGGGGCCGAGGGCGGGCCAGTGCGGCTGGTCCGGGGCGTCCGGGGTCGCGGCCACGGACCGGTCACCGCCGGCGCCGACCGGATTGAACGGATCGGCGTACGCGGTGTCGCCCGCGCGGAGTTGGTACGTCACCCGCAGCCGCGCGGGCATGCGCACCTCGGCGTACCAGCAGTCCGTGTCGCCCCATCGGCGCAGGGGAACCGGCGGCGACCAGCTCTCGAAGTCGACACTCGCCGGGGACCCGCGCCACAGGAACAACGTCAGCCAGCCACCGTCGTCCGCGGGGACCGAAGCGGGCGTGCGCGCCGTCACCCAGAACGCGTCGGTGCCGGGCTCGCCGGGCAGTCCGAACTCGGCGAAGGAGTGCTCCCTGTCGGCCGCGAGGCGCATCGACGTCTCCTTGTGAGAGGGAAGGGGAAAGGCTAGGCTCGCCATTGATTAGGGGAGCCTAACCTAACGTAGTCTCTCCTTCCATCCCCGATCCACCTACCGTACGGCCGCGCGAGCGCGCCTCGCGGCTCACCGACCGCCCCACGCCGACGACTTGACGCACCCACCCGACGCGGCCGTCACCCGCCGCGTCGGCCCCGAGGAGGCACCCGCCCATGAGTACCAACCCCTTCGACGACCCCGAAGGCCGTTTCCTGGTCCTGGTGAACGACGAGGGGCAGCACTCGCTCTGGCCGTCTTTCGCCGAGGTGCCCGGGGGGTGGACGATCGTCTTCGACGAGAACACCCGACAGGCGTGCCTGGACTTCGTCGAGACCCGCTGGACCGATCTGCGCCCCCGATCCCTCGCGGCGTCCACGGACGTGTGACCTCCAGCGGTCCCGCGGTGAACCCGCCCCGACAGCTGACACCTCGGAGGGGCACCGCCGATGCTCTGCAGCAGACTGACCAACGCGCGCTTCCTCACCATGGATCCGGACCACCCCGTCGCCCACGACCTGGGCATCTGGCGGGGCCGGATCGTGGGCCTGGACGAGGCCGTGACCTCGCTGCCCGCACGTGAGGTGATCGACCTCCAGGGCGCCACCGTGCTGCCCGGGTTCATCGACGCCCATGTGCACCTGGCCTGGACGGGGTTGAAGGCGAACACCGCGAGCATCGCCGGCCGCACACGGATCGACGACGTGCTCGCCGTCGTGGCCGAAGCCGCCGCCCGGAAGGGCTCGCCCGGCGGCTGGTTGAGCATCGCGGGCTACGACCAGCGGGCCCTGGGCCGTCATCTGACCGCCGCCGAACTGGACACGGTCAGCCACGGGCGCAAGGTGTTCCTGCTGCACGACTCCGGACACGGCTGCGTCGTCAACTCCGCCGTCCTCGGCCTGCTCCCCGCCGACATCCCGCACGAGAACGGCTTCCTCACCGAGGGCGCCATGGGCGCCGCCCGCGCGCTGCGCCTGCCCCATTCCCAGCGGGAGCTGGCCGAGGCGATCGGGCGCGCCGCCCGGACCTGTCTGGCCGAGGGCGTCACCGCCTGCGCCGAAGCGGGCATCGGCGGCGCCCTCTTCGGTCACAGTCCGGTCGAGCTGGGGGCGTACCAACTCGCCCGCGAGGAAGGTCTGTTGCCGTTGCGTGTGCAGCTCATGGTGGCCGCCGACCGGCTGCGCCCGGCCGGCGCGCACGAGGACGACGGCATTCCCCGGGCCCTCGACCTCGGCATACGCACCGGCTTCGGTGACGACCGGCTCTCCCTGGGCGCGCTGAAGATCTACACGGACGGCGGCATGATGGCCCGGACCGCCGCGCTCAGCGGCCCGTACGAAGGGCTCGACCACGCAGGCCAGTTGCAGGACGACCCGGACGTGCTCGCGGACACGATCGTGGCCGGTCACCTCGCCGGGTGGCAGCTCGCCGTCCACGCGATCGGCGACCGCGCGGCGGATCTCGCCCTGGACGCCCTCGAACGGGCCCAGCGCCTCCGCCCGCGCCCCGGCGCCCGGCACCGTATCGAACACGCCGGGCTGATCCGCCCCGACCAGCTCCCGCGCTTCGCGCGGCTCGGCGTCAGCGCGGTCGTCCAGCCCAACTTCCTCCGCCACTTCGGCGACGACTACGCGGCGATCATGGGCGCCGAGCGGGCCCCGTGGCTCTACCGGGGGAGGGCGTTCCTGGACCACGGCATCCCCCTCGTCGGCAGCTCCGACCGCCCCGTCACGGACGGATCCCCGCTGCGGGCAGTCCAGTTCATGGTCGAGCGGGCCGCCGGCTCCGGCCAGGTGATCGGCCCGGACGAGGGCATCACCGTCGACGAGGCCCTGCGCGCCTATACGGTCGCCGGCGCCTTCGCCTGCCACTGGGAGGACACCCTGGGCAGCCTCACCCCGGGCAAGTCCGCCGACCTGGTCGTGCTCGGCGACGACCCCCGGCGGGTCGACACGGCGCGCATCGGGGACATCGAGGTGGTGGCCACCTATGTCGACGGCCGCGAGGCGGCGGTCCAACAGGGCCGTCCCCGACTGGACTTGAAAGTAAGGTAAGGCTAACCTAATCTCGTTTGTCTCGTCGGAGTGCCACGGCGCCGAGCCGTCCTTCGATCGTGGAACCGAGGAAGGAAAGCCTTGATCACGGCTACGCCGCGCCCCGCCCCCCAGTCGCACGCGCTCCTCGCGCCGACCCCCTCCGTGCGCTCCGCCCGGAAGGAGGACGCCGCCGCACTCGCCGAACTGTCCCGGCCCTTCGTGCGCTCGGGGGCGCTGCGGGAGCGGCCCGCCTCGCTCTACGCCGCCCACGCCGCCGACTTCCTCGTGACACAGGCCCCCGGAAGCCCCCTCGACGGCTGTGTGGGCCTGCGCGTGCACCAGGGCGCCCCGGGAGAGGGTCGCGGGCCCGTAGGCGTGCTCTACAGCTTCTGTGTGGCCGGGCACCGGCAGGGACACGGAGTGGGGGCCGGGCTCCTGCGCGCCGCGCTGGCGACGGCGCGCGCCCAGTCGCTCGGTGCCCTGTTCACGGCGACGACCGGCGGGGGCGGTCTGTTCCTCCGGTACGGCTTCGCGCCCGCGCCCGCGCGACTGGCGCCCGCGTCCTGGGCGGCGTCCCTGGACCCCCGGCGCGACGCGCGGATCCTCAGGAGGATCCTGTGACGGTGGGCGCCCGTCGGGCGTTGCCCGGGCCGTGGGCCCGGCCGATGTCGTGGTCGCTGTCCGGACGGCTGTCCGTGCTGCCGTCCGGGGTGTCGTCGGGGACCACGGTGGTGCCGGGGCTGATCTCGTCCAGGACGGCCCGCAGCGCCGCGTGAGGGACGCGGCCGTCGAGTACGTGCGCCTTGCGCACGCCGCCGCGAACGGCCCGCAGACAGCCCTCCATCTTCGGCAGCATCCCGCTCGCCAGCCCCGGCAGCAGCCCGTCCAGCGCGTCGGCGGTCACGTGCTCGATCACCTCGGTGCTGTGGGGCCAGTTCGCGTACAGCCCCTCCACATCGGTGAGTATCACCAGGCGCGCGGCGTTCAGGGCCACGGCCAGGGCCGACGCCGCGAGATCCGCGTTGACGTTGTAGACCTGACCGTCCTCGCCGCGTGCGACGGGGGAGACCACCGGGATGTGGCCCTGCTCCAGGAGCGTGCGCACCATGCCCGGGTTCACGTCCACGATGTCGCCCACGAGACCGATGTCCACCGGCCGGCTGTCCACCCAGGCCGGCCGCCGCACGGCCGTCATCGTGTGCGCGTCCTCGCCCGTCATCCCCACGGCGAAGGGCCCGTGGGCGTTGATGTGGCCGACCAACTCCCGCTGGACCCGGCCGGACAGCACCATGCGTACCACCTCCATGGTCTCCGGAGTGGTCACCCGCAGGCCCGCCTCGAACCGGGTCTCCAGGCCGAGTCGGTCGAGCATCGCGCTGATCTGCGGCCCGCCCCCGTGCACCACGACCGGGCGCAGACCCGCGCGCCACAGCTCCACGACGTCCTGGGCGAACGTCCGTTGCAGGCTCGCGTCCACCATCGCGTTGCCGCCGAACTTGACCACGACCGTATCGGCGCCGCCACTAGTTCCGGCCACCGCGGCCCGCTCCGTCATGGTTTCCGTCTCTCGTGGGGTGTCGAACGCGCCGGTGAGGTGGTTCCGTGCGGCGTGGACCGGCGGCGGGGCCCGTATCGGGTCGATCCACCGGGTGTTCTTAGCTTAGCCTAACCTAAATAGCGACGATTCTGGTCCGTGTCGGACCTGTCGCCCCCGGCGGCCGGGTGAAGGTCAACTCTCCGCCCCGGGAAGGGCAGTTGCCGACCGAGGCCGTGTACTCGTGCATCCGCAGTGTTCGCGCC
The DNA here is from genome assembly GCF_040560175.1 of Streptomyces panacea. Classification (NCBI taxonomy): domain Bacteria; kingdom Bacillati; phylum Actinomycetota; class Actinomycetes; order Kitasatosporales; family Streptomycetaceae; genus Streptomyces; species Streptomyces panacea. The sequence goes on along the minus strand of NZ_JARJHW010000028.1, from coordinate 16,933 downwards.
ATCGACGCACCGATGACCCGCCCGGCGGCCTGTTTTCGACGTTTGTGAAATCGGCGGCCAAGGGTAATGATCGACCTGGTTCGTCAATGGCTCATTTGGACCGCCTCTGTTCGGCGCGCCGCTTTGAAATCCGTGCCCCGTGCAAATTTCTGCCGCCGTCGGACAGTGGCGTACATGAAGGAGTGTCACCTCGTGTCTGGCGCAGCGAATATCGGCACACCACTGCAGAAATTACGGACGATCGTGGCCGAAGTTCTTGAAACGGATGAGGAAAACGTCGAGGACGACGCGCTCTTCTACGAAGACCTCGGCCTCGATTCTCTCGAGAAGACCGAGGTCGTCGTCCGTACCGAGAAAGAATTCAAGGTGAAACTCAGCCCCGTCGAGGCGGCGGCCATGCGCTGCGTCGAGGATTCCGCGGCGGTGCTGCTCGGGAAGTTGGGCGGCAGTAGCCGTCCGGAGGCGGGGCCGCAGCCCGTCGACCTCGTCGAGCGGCTGGTGGGAGTCCACCTCGCCCAGGGCCGCGGGGAGCGGATCGCGTACACCGACCCCGACACCGGCGACCTCTCCTACAGAGGGCTGCACGACGCCGTCGTGCGATACGCGGCGACGCTGGCCGCCCAGGACATCCCCGCCGGAACCCGTGGACTGATCGTCGCCGACGACTCCGTCACCACGGTCGCGGCCGCCCTCGGCATGTGGCGGCGCGGGTGCGTACCGGCGGTCGTCAGCCCTCTCCTCAACGACGAGGAGATCGGTTACATCGCCGACGACTGCCGGGCGAGCGTGATCCACCTGGATGCCGCGCCCAAGCGGCAGCGAGCCCTGGAAGCCCTCTTCGCTGACCGGCGCCGGATCGCCGGCCAGGACTTCCGCGAGGACGGCGGATCGGGCGGCGGATCGGACGGTGTCGCGGACCTCCGTAAGGACGGCGCCGACGGCCCCGGCCGGGACGGCGCGTTCGCCTGGCCGTCGGAGAGCGAGGCGCTGATCCAGTACACATCGGGAAGTACGGGCCTGCCCAAGGGAGTTCGGCACAGCGCGGGTGCCATCGAGGCGGCCTTGGCCGGATTCGGCTCGCTGCTGGCGCTGCGTGAGGACGACACGGTGCTGTCCACGGCACGCATGTCCTTCGGGTACGGATTCGGCGGGACGGTGCTCTTCCCGCTCGCGGCCGGCGCTCGGGCGGTCCTCTTGCGTGGCGGCGTCGATCTGCACACCGTGACGGCGGCCCTGGACCGGTATCGGCCGACGGTGGTCTGGTCGGTGCCGCGCCTGTACGCGGCGATGGTCGATGCCGCCGATTCCGCGGACACGTCCGACGCCCCGTCCGACGCCCAGTCCGACGGCGGCCTGTGGACGGAGTCGGTGCGGCTGTGCGTCGCCGCCGGCGAGAACTTACCGGCCCCGCTCGGCGAGCGCGTCCAGAACACCTTCTCCGCCGAACTGATCAACGGGCTCGGTGCGACGGAGGTACTGCACATCGTTGTGGCGACCCCCGCCGGCCGGCCGATGCCCGGGACCATCGGCCTGCCCGTGCCGGGAGTTCGGGCCACCATCCGGGACGCCGAGGGCCTCCCGGTACCCGACGGCGTCGAAGGGCGGCTCCACATCAGCGGCCCCACGGTCGCGCTCGGCTACATCGGCCGCTCGGACGCCGCGGCGAAGACCTTCGCCGACGGTGGCGTGTACACCGGCGACATCGCGATCCGCAACGCCGACGGTGACGCCGGCGGTGACGGCGCCGTGGTGCACCTGTGCCGCGCCGACGACCTGCTGAATCTGGGCGGCTACAAGGTCCCGCCCGGCGAGATCGAGGCCGTGGCGCGGTCCGTCGAAGGCGTCCGCGAGTGCGTGGTGGTGGGCCAGGCCGACGCGCACGGGTTGGAACAGGCCGTTCTGTACGCCGTCGCCGAGACCGGATCCGACACCGGACAGGTCCGCCGGTCCATCACCGCCGCCATCCGCACGCGCCTGGCCCCCTTCAAGCGCCCGGCCCGGGTGGAGTTCCTCGACCAACTGCCGGTCACCTCCACCGGAAAGCTGGCCGCGTTCCAGCTCCGTCAGCGGGTGAACCAGCCGTGACCTGGGACATCACCGGGAGCGGGGCGGTCGCCAACATCGGCCGCACACCCGGGGAGATATTCGACGCGCTCTGCGCCGGGCAGGAGACGCGCAACCCGCTGAAGGCTTTCGACAGCGGCAAGTACCGGACCCGCCACGCCTACGAGATCGACGACCGTGCCCCTTCCGGCCGCACTCCCGACGACCGCGCCGCCGCCCACCGGGACGAGCCGCTGCGGGCGACCAAGTGGCTGATCCACGCTGTCCGGCAGGCTCTCGCCGACGCGGGCCTGTCCGACGACCTTTCCCGGACACCGGTGCTCGTCGGGACGACGCTGCGCGAGCAGCGCAGCACGGAACTGTGGTGGACCGAGGGCACCCCCCTCCACCCCGCCGACCTCCACTTCGGCGGCGCCCTGCGCGACGCGTTCGGCGCTGTCTCCACGTACACCTTCGCCAACGCCTGCTCCGCCTCGCTGTACGCACTGGGCCTGGCCACCGACATGATCGAGTCCGGCACGACCGACACGGTCGTGGTGGCGGGCACGGACTCCATTACCGAGAGCGCCTTCGGAATGCTGGACCGGGTGCAGAACGAATCCCCGCAAGAGCTCCGGCCGTTCGACGTGTCCCACAAGGGGATGCTGATGGGAGAGGGCGCCGTCGCGGTCGTCCTCCGGCGCCCGGGGACGCACGACCGGCGTCCGCTCGCCCGGTTGAAGGCCGTCAGTATGAACTGCGACGCTGGCCACGCCACCGCACCCGACCCCGACGGCATACGCGCGGCCGTTCTCGACGCGCATCGGCGTGCCGGTGTCAGCAGTGAGGACATCGACCTGGTGATGCTGCACGGCAGCGGTACGCCCCGTAACGACGAGACCGAAGCCGCCGTCCTCGCCGAGGTGTTCGCCGGTACGGGCAGGGCCCCGCTGATGACGGCCATCAAATCCATGACGGGCCACACGCTCGGCGGCTCCGGACTCCTCAGCCTGGTCGTCGCCGTGCTGGCCATGCGGCGCAGCACCGTCCCGCCGGTGCTCGGTCTGGCCGAGCCCATCGAGCAGGCGGCCGGACTCGGCCTGGTCCGCGGCGGGGCGACCGCGGCCGACATCACCACCGCGCAGATCAACGCCTTCGGCATGGGCGGAATCAACGCGGTCGCGCTCGTCGAGGCGGCGGCATGACCGACGCGGGAGCGGCGGCCCTCGTACGCCCCTTACCGAAAGGCACCGTCGTCACCGGCGTCGGGCTGGCCGTGCCCGGCCTGCGGTCCGTGCGCGATCTGCTCACCGCCCTGCCTCCTACGGACGGATTCGATCCGGCGACGGCCTTGAAGGGCCGGGAGATGCGCCACAAGGACCGTGCGTCTCGGCTCGCCCTGTACGCCGCCGAGCAGGCGCTCGACGACGCGGGCCTGCTCGACGAGAAGGGGCGCTTCCGGGTGACGGCCGGCACCGAGGCCGATGCCGCGGCCGGTACCAAGACCGGTACCGGGGCCGACGACATGGCGGACCTCACGGCCGTGGTGGTCAGCTCCAACCTCGGCACGTTGCGGATGGCCTGCGACTTCACCGACACCATCGCCCGCGACACGGTCACCGGGCTGAGTCCGCTCGGCCTTCCACAGACGTCGAGCAATGTCGTCGCCGGCTGGGTCGCCATCCGCTACGGGCTGCGCGGCCCGAACCTCACCGTCTGCAACGGGGCCACCAGCGGCCTGGACGCGGTGCACTGGGCCCGGAACCTCATCGAGGCGGGCCGCTGCCGCAGAGCGGTCGTGATCGGCGTCGAACCGGCCGCCGAACACGCCGACAAACTGCTCGGCCGGCCGGTTCCCGACGTGGCGTGCGCCCTGGTGCTCGAAGCGGCGGGCGAGGCCTCCGTACGAAGGGCGGGCGTCTACGCGCGCCTGTCGGCCTACACGCGCGGCGCCGAACTCGCGCCCACCGTCGCGGTCACCGAATCCCTGGCACCCGCACCCGTCGGACTCCGGCTCACCGGCGACCTGGCGCGACCGCCGGACACCCACGCCGGCCGGAGCCTGGACCTCACGGCGCGACTCGGACACTGCTCGGGCGCCCTGGGAGTCCTCCAGGCCGCCGTCGGCGCCGTCCATATCCGAACGCACGGAACCAAAGCCGTCCTCGCGCTGGCGGGAGGTGCCGACGCCGATGACGCGGCAGCCGCCCTCCTGTTGACCGGCCCGGACGCCGAATGAAAGGAGAATCCGCAGTGGAATTGACAGTGGACGTCGAGGAATTGCGCACGATCGTCGCCCGGTCGCTCGAGCTGGAACCCGAAGAGGTCGGTGACGGCGACCACTTCGCCGAGGATCTGGAAATGGACTCGCTGATGGTGCTGGAAATATCCTCCCAGCTGGAGCAGCGCTACGCCGTACCGGTCCAGGACACCTCCATCGGCTCCGTACAGAACCTCACCGAACTGCGCGCTCTGGTCGAATCGCTGCTGGCCGAGGAGTCGTCGGCGTGACCGAAAGGCGAATAGCGCTGGTGAGCGGCGGATCCCGGGGAATCGGCCGGGCCGTCGTCACCAGGCTGGCCCAGGACGGATTCGACGTCGCCTTCTGCTACGTCTCCCGCGGCGACGCCGCCAAGGAGACCGAGCGGCAGGCGGCGGCCCTCGGCTCCCGTGTCCTCGCCATGCGGGCCGATGTCGCCGACGCCGACGAGAGCCGTGCCTTCCTCGCCGCGACGGAGGACGAACTCGGCCCGATCGACGCCGTGGTGACCGCGGCGGGCATCACCCGGGACAAACCGCTGGCGATGATGGAGGACGCCCAGTGGCATGACGTCCTGACCACCAACCTGGACGGGACGTACCACATCTGCCGTCCCGCCATCGAACGCATGGTCAAGCGCCGGGCGGGCTCGCTGGTGACGCTGTCCTCGATCGCGGGAGTCCACGGAAGCGTCGGACAGACCAACTACTCCGCCGCCAAGGCCGGGATCATCGGCTTCACCCGGGCCATGGCGAAGGAGTACGGCAGATTCGGCATACGGGCCAACACCGTGGCGCCGGGATTCATCGAGACGGAGATGACGGCCGACGTGTCCGAGCGGGCCAGGAAGAAGTATCTCGGCCAGATCCCGCTGTCGAGGTTCGGCACGTCGGAGGAGGTGGCCGACCTGGTCTCGTTTCTCCTGTCCGCGCGCGCCTCCTACATCACCGGGCAAGTCCTGGGCGTCGACGGCGGGTTGGTGATGTGAACGGCGTGGCCGCCCCGGTGACACCGGGCCCGAATCCTCTACGACGGGCAGGACACGCATGAGTGCCATCGCCCCGCTCGGCCCGGTCACCCGGCGCCGGCCCGTCGACGACCCCGCGGTACGCCTGTTCCTCTTCCACCACGCGGGCGGCTCCCATCTGCTCTACCGCGGCTGGACGCGCCACTTCCCGGACGACTGGGACATCTGCCTGCTGGACGCGCCCGGCCGCGGGAACGCGCAGGGCCTCCCCCTCATCGGCGACTGCGCGGACCTCGTGGCGTTCTTCGACGACGCCCTCACACCACTGCTGAACGGGCCGTTCGCGTTCTTCGGCCACAGCGTGGGGGCCCGCGTCGCCTACGCGCTCACGCGCCGCCTCGCGGACACCTCACGCCAACTGCCCCTCTGGCTGGGGATGTCGTCCTTCCGCGCGCCCCAACCGGATTCGGTGGGGCCACCGATGAGCCGGAGCCTCGATTCCGAGGCGGCGCTCCGTGACTGGCTGAGGGCCACGGGCGGCGCCCCGGAGCGACTGCTGAGCGACGACGGCCTCTGGAACGCGTTCGCCCCCGTACTGCGCAGTGATCTGGGACTCGCGGACACCTGGGACCGTGAGACACCCGACAAGCCCCTTCCGGTGCCGCTGACGCTCTTCACCGGCTCGGACGACACCGTGGTGGCCCGCCACCATCTGGACGCCTGGCCCCATCTGACGGACAACTTCCTGGGGCTGCACACCTATTCGGGAGCGCACTTCTATCTGAACGACCACCGGGAGGAGTTGACCGGGCACATCACCCGGACGGTACGCGCCCTGCTCCGGCCGAAGCCGACGCACACACCGGGTGGGGGACCGGCCGGGCACCCGTAGGCGGCCCCTGACCGGTGTCACTCACCGCGTCCGGGGCCGGTGTCAGGGAAATGTGCCAGAGACCGGCGTGGCGGCGCCCCTGTCCTTCTGGGACGGCGGAGCGGGTCACGCCGGTATCGTGCGTTGTCCGACCGCGCGCCGGGTCGCTCCAGGTCCCTGGCCGACCTTGTCGTACGACGCGAAACCGCCGCGCACGCCGCGTCCCGGGTGCCGCGGGGCCCGCGAGGCACAATTGGTCCGCCGCCCCGCCGCCCCGCCCATCTCCTCCTGGCCCGGCGGGCATCAGATTCCCACTCCCTGCCCCTCCCGAAGGACTCACGACATGAGCAGCCGCGCGGACGCGATCAAGACGGTTCCCCTCACCCCCGATCTCTACGACTACGTCCTTGCCCAGGCGGAACCGCGAACCCCCGTCCAGGAGAGGCTGATCGCCCGCACCCAGGCGCTCGGCGGCCCCGCGAGGATGCGGATTCCGCACGAACAGGGCGTCCTGCTCACCCTGTTGGCCCGCCTGACCGGTGCTCGCAGCATTGTGGAGGTGGGCACGTTCACGGGGTACTCGACCCTCGCCCTGGCCCAGGGGCTGGCCCCCGGCGGGCGCGTTCTCGCGTGCGACGTCTCCACGGAATGGACCGCCATCGCCGAGGAGGCGTGGAAGGAGGCCGGTCTCCGGGACCGTATCGACCTCCGGATCGCCCCGGCCCTCGACACCATCAGGGCCCTGCCGACGGAGCCGCTGATCGACCTGGTCTTCCTGGACGCCGACAAGCCGGGCTACCGCGCCTACTGGGACGAACTCGTACCGCGCGTGCGTCCCGGCGGGCTGCTGCTCGCCGACAACGTGCTGTACGGCGGCGAGGCGGCACGTACCGACGCCGAGGGCAACGGCCTGGCGATCCGGGAGTTCAACGCACACGTGCGCGCCGACGACCGGGTCGAGTCCGTGCTCCTGCCGATCGCGGACGGCCTGACCATCGCCCGCAGACGCTGACCGCGCCGGTCACCGCCGCGGAGCCGGGGCGTGGCCGGCTCCCGCCGCGCGCCCGGCTCAGACCTGGCGTCCCACCGGCACCGTGTCGCACCCGCGGAGGTGTCGGCCGTCGCCGTACGCGGCGTTCCCGCACGCCACTCGGCGGTGGTCCGCTCCCCCGCCCCTGGCCCGTGACCGGAACACGCGCCCTGCTTCGAGCAGAGGGATCCGTGAGACCTGTTCGCCGACGGCCCAGGCGCGGGGCATATGCGGCCCGGCGGCAAGGATTGGTCACCCCCGAAAATTCGACTTGATTCAATCGCCGGTTGACTGGATATCCCTTTTTCTTTCCGTTTGTCGAGTTGATGTGACAGCTTTTCCGGGGAAGGCGAGTAGCGAATAAATCGTGGGGGGCGTACTGGGGAGCGCGCGTGCATGGCGGGGGCTCACAGCGGTATGAAAAGTGCCTCACCTGCCGGTCGGTACGGAGTTCCTGTCGGCGCAAGACGGGCAGTGGATGTGATGTCGATGGGTGACCGAGCACTACAAGGGGGCGCGCATGATCATTGTTCAAGTCGTACACAGGGTGGGACTGTTCCGTTCGGCCCTCGTGGCGTTGTTGCGCTGCGAGGAGACACTCGACGTGTCGGCCTGTCCGAAACGGCCGAGCCGCCAGGGGGCGCACGGACCATCGCCGCACGTCTGGGTCACCGATATCGACTGTCTCGATGACCCGGCGCGCACGGGGCGGTCCGGATCCGGCAACGGGCAGGGCGGCATGGGGGCGTTATTGGTGCTGACCCCGGCGAGAAAGCCGGGCGCGCTGCTGAGGGCATTCGAGGCGGGAGCGCTGGGATATGTCAACAAGGACGGCGATCCGAGCCGGTTGATCGAGGGCATTCACCAGGTCGCGCGTGGTGAGCGATTCGTGGACGATTCCCTGGCCTGTGATTTCCTCCAGGCGACGAAGATTCCCTTGACGCCGAGGGAGTTGAGCGCACTGGGACTCGCGGCGCAGGGGGCGCCGATCAGCGAGATCGCGAATTCGCTCAATCTTTCGAGCGGGACGATACGCAATTACCTGGCCTCCGCCATACGCAAGGTCGGCGGGCGCAATCGCATGGACGCCATCCGCATCTCCCAGGACGCGGGATGGCTGTAGCGGTGGCCGCGACCTGGGATCCGGCCCGGCGCGTTCAGCGGTCGGCGGCCGGCGGCGTGTGCTGCCAGTGGCCGACCAGGTCGCGGTAGAGCGGGGAACTCGTCAGCAGTTCGTCGTGCGTCCCGAACCGTGGTGCGGTGCCGTCCAGCACGAGCACCCGGTCCGCCCGGCGCGCGGACGACAACCGGTGGGCCACGACGATCAGCGCGCCGTCACGGTCGCGCGTCCCGTCGACAAGGACCCGCGCGGCGAAGGCGCGTTCGGCGTGTGCCTCCGCGGCCGGGTCCAGATGGCAGGTGGCCTCGTCGAGCACCACGAGCGGCGCGGGGGAGAGATAGGCCCGGCACAGCGCCAGCAACTGGCGCTCACCGTGGGACAGTCCCCGGGGGTCGAGTACGGCCTCCGGGCCGCCCAGCCGGTCCACGAGGGGCTCGGCGCCCAACACCGCGACGGCGTGCGCCAGTTCGTCGTCCGAGGCGTCCGGCCGCAGGTGCAGGAGATTGTCGCGGACGCTGCCGGTGAAGACATACGCCTGCTGCGGGATCAGGACGCGGCGCTCCGCCAGCTCCTGGGCCGTCCCGCCGGTCACCGGCTCCCCGCCGAGCAGCACCGTGCCGAGGTCGGGCGTGACGAGCCCGGAGACGACGCCCGCGAGGGTGGACTTACCGATGCCGCTCGGGCCGACGACGGCGATGTGTTCGCCGCGCCGGACGGTGAGGTGGAGGTGCTCCAGTACGGGGGGTGAGTCGGGGCCGTAGGCGTGGGTGACGGCGCGGACCTCGACCGCCGGTGCGGGGCGGTCGTGGGGACCGGGTACGGATCCGACGACACGGCCGTTCCCGGGCGGCCGGGGCGCGGGCAGCGGCGGCCCGGGAACGGCCGTCGCGTCCTGGAAACGGTCGACCACCACCAACAGCCGTGTCCCCGCCGCTCCGAGCGCGGTCATCATGCTGTGCAGCGCGGGCAGCAGCGCCTGGAGGAGATAGGTGAGCGCCCCGGCCAGCGCCCCGGTCGTCACCCCCTGCCGCAGCAGCCACGGCGTGGTGACGAGCAGAAGGAGCACGGGGAGTTGGCCGGCGACGCCGAGCGCCACCGTACGTACCGCCGCCCAGCGCGCCAGCACACGGGACGTCCGCTCGGCGGAGTCGAACAGCCGTCCCGTACGAGCCGCCGCGTCCGCCTGCGCGCCACAGGCCACGAGGTCGCGATGGCCGGCGGAGACAGCCCCCACACCCTCGGCGACGGCCTCGTCCGCGTCCAGGAAGCGCCGCTGCGCCGAGGCCATCGGGAGCAGCGTGGCGAGGAAGAGCGCGATGCCCACGACGAGCGGCGGCACAACCACGAGGAGCAGTTCGGGGGCGAGGGCCAGCAGGCCGATCAGCGCGCCGACGGCGTTGAAGACGAACGCCCGCACGGTGAGGACGAGTCCGGCGAAACTGTCGCGGACGATCTCTGTCTGGTGGGTGAGCCGCGAGACGGCGCCGGTGTCCGAGCGGTCGTCGGTACGGGCCGGGTCGGTGACCGCCCGGCGCAGCGCCTGCCGGACCGCGCGCCGTACGAGCGCGTCCCGCAACGGCTCGGTCAGCTGGGCGAGTTGAGCGAAGACGCCGCGTACGGGAGGACCCGCTCCGAGGATCGCCGCGGCGGCGACCGCGAGCCAGCCGAGACCGGTGCCGGTGTGCCCGGCGAGGAAGCCGCGATCGAGGGCCTGGGCGAGGCAGTACCCGCCGAGGAAGGTCTGCCCGGACTCCAGCAACGACCAGCCGCCCAGCCGTACGAGCACCCGTTTCCTGCTCCCCAGGAACCGTCGCGCGGGCGGCAGGTTCCTGCGCAGCATCCCCCGGCCGGGCCGCGTCCCGCCGGCCGGCGCCTTCACGGCGGCGCTCATCGGTCGGCCCGCTCGGTGGTCCGCTCGGTGGTCCGCTCAGCGGCGGGCGCCGGCGTGGGTTCCGGAGGGGCGAACAGGGCTCGGTAGTCCTCGGAGCACCACAACTCCTCGTGCGGGCCCGTCGCCCGCACCCTGCCCTCCTCCAGCCAGATCACCAGGTCGCAGCGGGCCGCCGAGGAGAGGCGGTGGGCGACGATCAGCCGGGTGCCGTGGCGGACGTCCCGGGCGAGGGCGCGCTCCACCTGGTGCTCCGTGACGGTGTCCAGGCTGGATGTCGCGTCGTCCAGCACCAGCAGCCGCCCGGCACGGGCGAACGCCCTTGCCAGGCCGAGGCGTTGGAGCTCACCTCCGGAGAGCGGCGCGGTGTGCGGCGGGGTCGCGTACCCCTGCGGGAGCAGCCGTACGAACGCGTCCGCGCTCGCCGCGCGTGCCGCCGCCCGGACCCGTTCGTCGGTCCGCGCCCGTTCCTCGGCGGCCCGGACCCGTTCGTCGGTTCGCGCCCGTTCCTCCGCCACCGGTGCGCGGCCGGCCAGCGCTTCGCCGAGCGTGGCGCCGAACAGGACCGGGCGCTCGAAGGCGTAACCGACCTCGCGGCGCAGTTCGTCGTGCGGTACGGCGCCGAGCGGGACACCGTCCAGCAGGACGTCTCCCTCGTCCGGCTCCGTGAGGCGCCCCGCGACCGCCGCCAGCGTGGACTTGCCCGCACCCGAGCGGCCGACGACCGCCACCGATGTGCCGCCGGGGATCGTCAGGTCGATTCCGTCGAGGACGGTGCGGCCGTCGCGTGTCACGGCCACCCCGCGCAGGTCCAGCGTGCCGCGCCCCTCGGGCGGCAGGCTCCGGGTTCCGTAGGTCATGGCGGGCAGGGCCATCAGCTCCGCCGTCCGGCGGCCCGCCGCGCGGCTGCGGATCAGGGAGCCGAGCAGGCCGGCCGCCGTACCGACACCGGCGGCGAGCGCCGCGTAACGGGCGGCGGCCAGCAGATCGCCGACGCTCATGTCCCCCGACGCGAGCCGGACGCCGCCGACCGCCAGGACCGCGATCGTCAGCAGCGGCATGAGCACACCGCTGCGGGCGACGGCGGCGCCGTGGATCCGCCACATGCGGCTGCCCTGCGCGGCGAGTTCGGGCAGCGGGGCGAGGACACGATCGCGGTCGCGGGCCTCGGTGCCGGCGGCGGCGATCGTCCGGGCCCCGGCCAGCGCCTCCACCAGGCGCGTCGCGATGTCGGCCTGGACGTGCTGGTAGCTCGCGACACTGTCGGAGGAACCGCGGGCGAAGGCGCGCAGGACCAGCATCAGCAGCGGAAGGCCCGCGAGGAAGGTGAGCGCGGTCCATGGGTCGATCAGGAAGAGCGCGACGATCGCCCCCGTCGGCGCGAGCAGCGAGGCGCCGAGTGTCGCGGCGGAGACGGGCGCGGTGCTCGCCTCGGTGGCGTTCGCGGTGAGCCGGACGGCCACGTCGCCGGGCGGGAAGCGGGAGGCGTGGCCGGGCCACGCGGCGAGCAGGTGGTGCACACCCCGGGTGCGGAGCCAGGCGGCGGAACGGGCGCTCGTGGTACCGCCGAACAGTGCCACCAGCGCGTCCAGCAGTACCTCGGCGACGATGACGGCCGTGCAGGCGAGCAGCCAGGGGTCCGCATCGGGGCTTCGTGCGAGCAGGAGGTCGAGGGTGCGGCCGAGGACGGCGGGCAGTGCGAGGGACGCGACCGCGGACGCGGCGGAACAGAGGAAGACCGCCGCGGTGCGGCCCGCGCTGTGCCGCGCGGCCCCCAGCAGGAGACCGGCGGCTGTCGCGTCACGGTCGTCGGGGGCGGACGGCGTCTTCAAGAAGGGGGTCCCCTCGGTTCGGGCGGCGGCCGGTGCGGTTCTCCCGTACCGCGTCGTACGGATACGCGCTGCGGCACCGTACCTCCGCCCGCGTGGTGCGCGACTGAACGTCCGCGAGCGCCGGACGGGATGGAGAGCCCGTCCGGCGCTCGCGGCACCAGGTCATCGGCCGGCCGACGACCGGCGGTGTCAGTTACAGGTGGTGATGCTCAGGCTGCTGTCACCGCAGAGCAGCAGGCTCGCCCGGCTGCCGGTGGCGACGTCGCCCGTGGCCTCTTCCTTCGGGGTCTCCATCGACTGCAGGTCAAGAAGGTTCATGACTGTGCCTCTCTTTTATGGGGACGGTGTTCTGTTCGCGACTCCACGAGGAGCCGGTTCATGGGCCGCTTCTTCAGCGGCGGGAGGAACGGCAGTCGCGCGGGTTCGTCCGCGTGGGCGGCGGCGACCGCCAGCAGACAACCGGCGGTACCGGTCGCGAGGTCCATGGAGAGCCGCATCATCTGCTCTCCGGGGAAGGCGAGTTGGCCCCGGTAGGGCAGCGCGTGCCAGGCGAGCGTGCCCAACTGCCGGGCGATGTCGGCCGGTTCGGTGCCGGGGCCCGTCACCGACGTACGGCTGAGGTGGAGCACCATGCCGGCCGCGCCGCGGAAGAGGCCGGGCTGCGCGTAGAAGGTGGCCTGGGCCGCCCGTACGATCTCGCCGCGTGCCCGCTCGAATCGTTCGTCGGCGCGGTGAGCGAGGTAGTCGTCGAGGACCATTCCTATGCCGACGCTGCCCGCGCCCAGATAGGGCATGGTGCGCCAGCCCTCGTTCACCTGGAGCGTGCCGCCCGCGCTCCGTACGCAGCGGTCCAGGTCGCTGCCCAGCGCCCGCGCCGCGAGGTCGAGCAGGGCCGTGTCGCGGGTGCGTTCGTACAGGCGGATGAAGAGGAGTGCCACGCCGGCGCCGCCGTACAGCAGCCCGGCCCGGTGTGTGCCGTCGGCGATGCGTGTTCCGTCGGCGACCGGCCCCGCGGGAGCGGCGTCCATGGCGCGGGCGGCGAGCTGCGCGCAGACCAGGGCCGCGTCGTCCAGTCCGCTCTCGCCGGTCGCCTCGCCGAGCGCGCTGAGCGCGAGGCCCAGGCCGGCGGCGCCGCCGTGCAGATCGGCGGGGAGCTCGTCCCATGGCTGACGGAGTGTCAACTCGGCCAGTTCCAGGGCCCGGTGCGGATGGCCGAGCCGGTGCAGGGTCCAACTGAGGCCCGCGAGGCCGTCGTAGAAGCCCAGCGGGGTGCCGGACTCCGGCTGCTTGGTTCGCTCCAGCAGCCATTCCTCGGCGCGGGGGCACGGGTCGGCGCCGCTCTCGGCGAGGGCGTAGAGGACTCCGGCGGTGCCGTAGCCGAAGGAGAGACCGCCCCCGGCCGTGGCGAACTGGGCGATGTCGCCGGGGAAGTAGCGGTCGTCGCGCTCCGGGGTCGCGGAGGCGAGGATCGCGCGGACCATGGAGTCGCGGCTGTACGGCCAGTCGGCGGGCTCGGCCGGCAGATAGGGCGCGGTCGGCTTCGGGGAAGCCGCCCGGGTGACCGAATCGGGTCCCGCGCCCCGGTCGGCGCCCCGGTCGGCGTCGCGGTCGGAGTCCCAGCCCGGGTCGCGAAGAATCTCGGCCACCGCTTCGTCCAGGAAGGCGCGGTCGACGGGAAACTCCCGCGCCACCACCTCCGCCAGATGCGCCGCCTTCTCCCGGTCGATCGCGAAGAGACTGGTCAGCGGTATGAACAGGGCCAGGCGCAGACAGGCGAGGGCGTACCGGTCGACATCGAAGCCGCGTCGGCCGGCCGGTGCGACGAACGCCGGATTGGCTACGGTCTGCCGCCCGTTGTCGGCGGCGGGCGCCGCGGCCTCGAAGTCCAGGAGTACGACGGAGGACTCGTCCTCGGAGACCATGATGTTGAACAGGTGCAGGTCGTTGAAGACGATCCCGCGTTCGTGCACCGCCTCGACGGCCTTTTCCACCAGCCCGTACACGCGCAGCGCCCACCGCGTGTACTCGGCGAGCCGCTCGGCTCCGGGATCCGCGTCGATCAGCGGATGCCTGCGGGCGAAGAAGGAGTTGAGGGGTTTGCCCTCCACGAACTCCAGCACCAGGAAGTGGTGGCCGCCGATTTCGAACGTGTCGCGGACCTCCGGGGTGCAGGCGAGCCCCGACAGCGTCTCCAGGGCGTGCCGCTCCCGGCCGAGCCGGGTCACCGCGTCGGCGCCGTCCGCCGCCAGGCCGGCGTACGGCCTGGCCTCCTTGAGGACCACCTTCTCGCCGGTCCGGCTGTCGCGGCCGACGTACACGCCACCGCCGTTGGAGAAGTGCAGTGCCTGCTCCACGACGTACGGCGACGCCTGGACGGTCGTCGCGGCGCGCGCTTCGAGGTGGGGGAGCAGGACGTCGGGCGGGGTGACCCAGTCGGGTATCCGGAAGACGGGTCCGCGCAGATCGGGTACGAGCTTGCCGTCGGCGTTCTCGACCGCCGGGCGCAGCATGCCGTCGGCGTAGCAGTCACGGCGCGTGAAGCTGCCGTACCGCACGTGGACCGGGCCCGCGTTCCACCGGAGGTCGCTCAGGATGTACGGGCCGGGCTCCCCGGTCAGCAGTGCGTCGAGTTCCCCGGCGACGCGGCCGAACTGCTCCTCGTCCGCCGGATAGACGGTGATGAATTTCCCGCTGGCGCCGCGGTCGGCGTATTTGGCGTTCCGCGTGTGGAGCAGATATCTGCTCGGTACGAATTTGAACGCGATACGGCGGGCGAAGCAGTAGGCCATGGTCCGGTCGAGAATCGACTCGGCATTGTCCAGACAGGCCGACAGGTGAATCTTCCAGCCCTGGGAAGGCAGTTCGTGCTCCACGGGGCGCAACGCCAGCCAGTCGCCGCTGTGATGGCGCTGCCAGCCGTCGGGCACCGGGCGGCGGGCGGCTTCGTACCACTCGCCCGTCCTGCCGACCGCGGTGCCGGCTGAATCGGTGAACTCGGTCGGGTCGGTCGGGTCGTTGGCGGGGGACAGGTGGTGCGGTGAGTCGTAGAAATGCCGGTCCGCGTCGCAGAACACGGCGTAACCCTTGTTCACGCACCCTCCCTCGTCGGCGACAGCGCCAACCGTGCCACGCCGCGGAGGGCGGCCCATAGTCGCCGATGTCACCGAACGACCATGCGTTACGCACGAGTAACAGGAGTGTGTCGTGAGCGACCGGATCAACGACCCGGCTCCGGCCTCGTGTTCACACACGGGACCGGAGCCGGCGGCGGCATTCACCGGTTGAAGCCGGCTTTCACGTCGTGACGGACCCGCTATCCCTCATCGGGGGCGTCGCACGTGCGCGGATTCATCCAGAGCGCCTGGAATTGATTGATGTACCGATTGGTGACCGACCCGTCGATGACGCGCAGCATCGCGTCGTTGGCGCGGTAGGCCGAGTTCTCGGTGATGTTGTAGGAGCCGACGAACACCGGCTTCCGCCATTCACTGGCGTACTTCGCGTCGATCAGGAGCAGCTTGTTGTGGCTCCAGCCGTCACAGTGGATGTCGGATTCGGCGATCCCGTAACCCGTCAGGATGTCGTGGCCTTCCTGCTTCTGGACGATGATCTTGATGTCGCAGCCGATGCCGCGCAGGCGCTTCAGCTGCGCCACGATGCTCTGTGAGTAGCCGCTGTCGTCCAGCCCGCTGGCTTCCATCCAGACCCGGTCGTTGCCCGGCTCGCAGGCCGAGACGTTGCCCAGGATGTCGGCGACCCGATTACTTCCGGCCTGAGGGTAGAAGTACGCCTTCGAGAGGTCGTAGGTGCCGTCGATCATCCTGGTGGTGTTGGTGTCCCACGAGACGTTGTCGTACGTCCAGCTGCCGAGGTACAGCCGCCGCCAGTAGTTGACGTAGGCCGAGAACAGCGCGTCGTCGTCCCGGCTGATCAGCAGGTTCTGCGCATGCTGGGCCTGGAACGCGCCCAGGTTGCTCGAACTCTGGATCACCAGCTTCGTGTCGCCCTTTTTGACCAGGAAGAACTTGTTGTGCATCGAGCCCTGGTCGGTCTCCATACAGGATTTGGCGCAGTACTTCACGTCGATACCGGCGTTCACGAGCTGCGTCCTGATCCCGGAATCCGACGGGCCTATCACGACGCGGACGCTCACGCCGCTGTTCTGGGCACGTACGACCGCGTTCGCGATGTCCTGGCCGCCACCGTCGGCGAACCAGTTGAAGAGGGCGATGCGAATGTAGTTGCCCGTCTCGCCGGCCGCGGTCGCGTCGGCGGTCGCGTCGATCTTGCCCTTGATCTTGGAGACCAGCAGGAGATCCGGGGCTCCGCCACCGTAGATGAAGCAGGTCTCGTAACGGCCCGATGTCGACTCCTCGCAGTCGCTGGTCGCGGCCGACGCCGAGGGTGCGGAGATCACCGTCACCATCAGGGCCATGATGAGCAGGAGCGTGCTTGTCAGAGAACGACGCCTGAAAATGGGCTTATGTGTGTTCACCGGCGCATCGTATGGCATGTCCAGAACTGGTGACGGTGTTTCAGAAAGGCTGTGGATCTTGGCCGGATGCCGTCGAGAAGGCCGGTGTCGGGTTGGGCCGGGGTGGTGGCCGAAGCCCCGGCCGCGGCCAGGATCGCGGGCGCGAGAGGGCCGCGTCCCGGGCGTCCCCATCTTGCGGGAGCGGTCGGCTTTGGTGAAACTGTCAGGAGCATGACGACCCTGGCGCCTCGGGTCGTCCCCTCTGCCTCTCCGCACAGACAAGGACCGTCATGAGCCCTCTGGCAGTGCAGATCCGCGACGCCGGCCCACTCGACGTGGCCGTGGAGGAAGAAGAGATCCCGTTCGAGGACGAGTTCGACCCCAGTCGCGGTATCGAGGCGTGTCTGCCCGAGCCCTGGCCGACGGCCACGACCCGCGTCGCCTGCGA
>NZ_JARJHW010000279.1:0-6598 GCF_040560175.1 Streptomyces panacea | reverse complement strand
GCGTCGGCCACGTCAGCTCCCCGCCGGGCGGACGAGCGAGAGGGTGGTTCGGATGATGATGCACACGTCCTGCCACAACGACCAGTGGTCGATGTAGTGGTTGTCGAATCGGGAGCGGTCCTCGATGGAGGTGTCCCCGCGCAGCCCGTGGACCTGCGCGAGGCCGGTGATACCGACGGGCATGCGGTGACGTGCCGCGTAACCGGGGAGCGTCTTGCTGAAGTTGGCGACGAAGAAGGGGCGTTCGGGGCGGGGTCCGACGAGGCTCATGTCGCCGCGCAGGACGTTCCAGATCTGGGGCAGCTCGTCCATCGACGTACGGCGCAGGAGATGGCCCACCGGGCTCATCCGCCGGTCGTTGGCGACCGACCAGCGGGTGGCCGCCTCGTGGTCGTCGGCCGGGCGCAGGGTGCGGAACTTCAGCAGGGTGAAGGGGCGGCCGTGCTGTCCGACGCGTTCCTGACGGAACAGCACCCCGGGGCCGTCGAGGAGTCGTACGGCGAGCGCGCAGGTCAGCAGCACCGGGGAGATGGCGAGCAGGATGGGGGCCGCGACGGCGACGTCGAGCAGGCGTTTGGCGAGGGTGCCGCGGCCCGCGGTGGGCGGGTCGACGCGGCGGCACGTGAAGCCCCAGACGTGCTGCGACATTCCGCGGCGACCGCCGCCACCGCCGACGAACAGGGTGGCGCAGCCGTACTCGTGGAAGAGCGCGACCAGCCCGGACCGGTCGGCGTCGGGCCCGGTTCCTGTCGTGCCTCTCGTATCCCTCGTCCCGTCGACGAACACCGCCTGCTGGACGCCGTTCTGGATGACGGCGCGGTGGATCTCCTCGATGGTGGTCAGCACGGGGAGCGCGGGAGCGAGGTTGTCGGCGTCCGCGTCGGCGTCCGCGTCGGAGGGGTGGCCGTCGCCGCGTACGGGGGCGACGATCCCGACCGGCCGCAGGCCGTACTCGGGGTGCCGGGCGTAGAGCGCGGCGAGCCGTCGCCCCGCCGGCCCCGTGCCGACGATCAGCGCGGAACTCAGCCGGTCCCGCGCGGTGCGCCGCCGGTGTCCGTGGACGACCGCCCGACAGCAGCAGGCGGCCAGCAACTGCGTGCCGCTCCCGGCCAGCAGTGCGGTGAGGCCCAGCGCGTGCGTCGGCAGGAGCGCGGCGAACAGGGCGGCGGCGGCGCACCACGCGACGAGCACGCGCGCGGCCAGCGCGGGGAGTTCGTCCAGGGCGGTGCGCGGTCCCGACGGGCGGTAGAGCCCGGCGTACGCGTTGAGTGCGGTGACGCAGACGACGAGCTGCGCGATCAGCACCGTGTGGCGCTGTTCGGAGCCGAGTACGACGCTGCTCAGCAGGGCGGCCGCCCAGTCGGCGGCGAGGAGCGGCAGCGCGAGGCGCAGGGGCGCGGCCGTACGGCGGCGGGGCGGCAGCGCGAGGCGGTCGGTCGCGTCGCGCCGGGGCGCGAGCGGGACGAACCCGAGCGGCGGCTGTCCGGTGGCGGTGACCGTCGCGGGACCGAGCGCGCCGAGTCCGCCGGGGCCCTCAAGTCCCGAACCCCGGCCTCGCGGCCCGGCGCCCGCGGCCGGATGCCCTGTCGATCCGCGCCCGGACGGTGCGGGGACGCTGGTGCTTTCCGTGGTCACTGGGCGATCGGCTCCCTGCGCTCGGAGCGCGGCACGGCGGCCACGTCGCGGTACACGTCCGCGATGGCCCTCGTGGTCTGCCGCACGTCATAGGTGCTGAGTACGTGTTCGTGGCCCTGGCGGCCGAAGGTCTCGCGCAGGGGCCGGTCGCGCAGCAGCGCGGTGATCGCGGCCGCCGTCGCGGCGTGGTCCTCGGGCGCGGTCAGACAGTGCGCCCGCTGGCCGGGGGGCAGGCTCTCGCGCGCCCCGTCCACGTCGCTGAGGAGTACGGCGCGCCCGCTGGCCATGGCTTCGAGCGGCGCGACCGCCATGCCCTCCCAGCGGGACGGCAGTACGACGAGGTCCGCGGCCCGGTACCAGGGCACGGTGTCGCGTACGGCCCCGGTGAAGAGCACCGACGGCGGGGCGCTCTCGCGCAGCCGCTCGGCGTCGGGGCCGTCGCCGACGAGTACGAGTCGGGCCCGGGGCACGTCCTGGAGGACCAGTGGCCAGGCCCGTAGCAGGATGTCCTGGCCCTTCTGCCGGCAGAGCCGGCCCACGCACACGACGAGGGGGGTCTCCGGCGGGAGTTCGGCGAGTGGGGGGAGCGCGGCGCGGGCGGGGGCGGTCGAGGCGAGTCCGTCGGCGGTGTCCGCCGGGCGGAAGCGGTCGGGGTCGACCCCGTTGTGGACGACGGACCAGGGCGCCCGGACGCCGGCGCGCTCGCCCCGGGCGCGCTCGGCCTCGCTCACGCAGACGACGCGCGCGGTCCAGCGGGCGGCCAGGCGTTCCCAGCCCCGGGCGAGGGCCGCCGTCCTGCCGCTGACCGCCTCGAACGACCAGGCGTGCGGCTGGAACACGGTCGGGATCCGTCCCCGTACGGCCAGACGTCCGGCGAAGCCGGCCTTCGCGCTGTGCGCGTGCACCACATCGGGCCGGATCCGCCCGACCAGTTCGGCGACCCGCCGGATCTCGGCGGGCAGTCCGAACCCGGGGTCGCGGGTCGCGTGCCAGACCTCGGTCTCGGCGCCCAGCGCGGCCAGCTCGGCCGTGAGCGGCCCCTGGTCGGGACAGGCGACGACGACCCGCATTCCGGCGGTGACCTGCGCGTGCACGAGATCGGCGACGACCCGGCCCACTCCTCCGTCCACCGGCTGGACGAGATGGAGCACGGTGAAGCCGGGACCGGGGCCGTGCCTTGGTGACCGCACGCGCAACTCACTCCACTCGTGGTCTCTGGTGTCGTGGATCGGGCAATCCGTGAAACCCGAAAGCGCTGCTGAAGCGCCGCCGAGTGAGCCGACTCAGCGCCGCGCGTCCACCGCTACGAAAAACGCGCCGAGCCAGATCGAGTCGCGCCCGGTCCGGAAACTTACGTTCATAGTGTCGCCTCCCGGAACGAGTGCTTTACGCAAGTCGAAGACATCGGAGTCATATCCGAGAGTGTTCTTGTAAGCGGGTTGTCGTTTAATCCGATTGGATCCGTGATCGGCGATACTTGAATTCATCACATCACCAGCCGGATTCGCGCTGTCATCGATCGAACGCGCATTCCCGCGCCCCGTCCCGACGGTCAGCGAATCGGCGCCCACCCCGGAGTCCCCGTCGTAGGAGACGATCCCGATGGAGCCCGTACCGCGAGCCGGCGTCGGCAGCTTCCCGAGCTCGACCCGCAGCTCCCGGTGCCGGTCGTCGAGCGTCTCGAAGCCGTCCCAGACCGCCAGATGACGCAGCGGGTCCTCGGGCCTCTCGTACGCGACGACCATCGTCCAGCCGCCCCACGCGCCGGCCGCCGTCCGGCCCATCGCGACATTGATCTGCGCCACCGTGTACATGCCCGAACCCGCTGACCGGACCAGCGGCGTGATGTCCGCCGACGCCTGGTAGGCATCGGCGCCACCGGCCGTACGGTGGCCGATCAGCGTGTCGGACAGGACTTCCCGGTACGCGCCGCCGGGCTCGGCGATCAGTACCCGGCCGTTGTCCCGCGGCGGCTTCTGCTCACCGACGCGAAGGTTCCCGCCCCAGTAGAGCCGGGCGTAACTCACCTCGGCGCCGGCCAGTACGTCCAGCTCGCCCCGGGTCGAGTTGTAGGTGTTCGGGTCCTTGTCGATGTCCGTGTAGAACATGTCGTACTGATCGTTGGACGCCGTGGCGCTGTCCCGCGCGGCGCCGCACGCGGAGGCGGCGGCGGGGCTGACGGGGGTGAACCCGCCGGTGGTACGGCAGGTGATGGCCGAGTTGGCCGCCCGGACGATCCCGCCGTGCTGGACGGCGTGATAGCGCTCGCCGAACGGAATTCGGGTGCCCGCCTCAACGGATGAGGCCGACGAAACAGAGGCCGGAGCCGCCGCCATCGCGGACAGCGTCGCCGTCGCCGTCACGGCGAACAGCAGACCGCGCCTTACAGCATGAACCGCGCTATCGCGCATAGAGACTCTCCGACCCGAAGAATGAATCGACAGTGCACCCTTACAGAGGGCGGACTGAAAATCACGTGAGACGCGCGGACCGTACCAAAGCACAGTCGCTATCCCTGAATCGGGCCGTCCGCAAACCTTGTTTCGCGACCTTACGAACTCTTGGGCGAACCGGCGTTTCCCGAACGGCCCCCGGTCGTTGAGCCTGTCGCACCATTGGTAAATCGAAAGGATATGGTGATGAAGCGAGTCGCCAAGTCGGTCGTCCTGGCAACGTCGAGTGCCGCCCTTCTCCTCGCCGGCGCCGGTATGGCTTCCGCCGGCGGCGCCTCCGCCGAGGGAGTCGCGGCCAACTCCCCGGGCGTCCTCTCCGGAAATCTGGTCCAGATCCCGGTCCACATCCCGGTCAATCTCTGCGGCAACACGGTGAACGTCATCGGCCTGCTCAACCCGGCCTTCGGCAACACCTGCGTCAACGCCTGACCTCTGAGGAAGCTCCCCCGAGCGCTCCTTCAGGCACGGCCGCGGGTCCGGCAGCACCGCTGTCGAACCCGGAACGTTTCTTCACTCATTCGGACCGCAACCGATCAGCACGCACCGCGTTGATCGGTAGTCGGGCAACTGTGCCCGTAACGCCATTCCCTCAAGACCGAGGAGCTCATCCCCATGTCGCGTATCGCCAAGGCTGTTGTTCTGTCCTCCGCGGCCGCCGCCGCCGTCGTCGGCGCCTCCGGTGCCGCCATCGCCGACAGCGGCGCCCAGGGCGCGGCTATCGGTTCCCCGGGTGTCATCTCCGGCAACGCCGTCCAGGTCCCCGTGCACGTGCCCGTGAACGTCTGCGGCAACACCGTGAACGTCATCGGCCTGCTCAACCCGGCCTTCGGCAACACCTGCGTCAACGCCTGACCTCTGACAGCAGTCGGATCTGCCGTCACCCACGGCAAGAGCCGCTCTCCCCGCCGGCGCATTCCGGGGGAGGGCGGCTCTTGCGCTGTGCTCCGCGGTACGAGGGCGGGTCCGGCCACCCTTTCGGCGGCGACACGCGTCCCGGACGAGTGAGAATCCCCGGCGGCCCGGTCCAGGTCAGCGGGGTCGAAGCGGCCGATTGGCGGACACCGGGCGGCGTTCCCGAACAGTTGCGGGCCACGGCCCCGCGACCCACGGTGAAGAGGAAACCCCCCGACATGTTCCGAAAGGACCTTTTCATGCGTTCCCTCGCCTCATCCCGCGCCGCAGCCGCCGCCGTCTGCGCCGCACTCGTCCTCGGCACCGCCGGCACCGCCGTCGCCGCCACCGCTCACGAGACGCCGACCGGTGTCGGTGCCGACGCGGTCCGCGCCCCGGTCGCCGACGCCGAGGCCCTCAAGCAGCAGACGCAGACGCTGGCTTCGCTGTCCAACACCATCACGCCGGTCACCGACCTGCTCACGGCAGTCCTCAAGGCGGACAACGGCCAGATCGCCGCCGCGGACGTCCAGAGGCACCAGGCGGCCATCAAGGAGGCGCTGGACTCGGTGAAGGCCGCCACGCCGGCCAACCCCGCCAAGCCCGCGGGCAACGCCAACCCGGTGAACGCCGTGGGCGCCGACCACAAGGCCCCGGCCGCGGCCGACCTGACGGCCGAGGCCGTCGCCTCCGTACAGAAGGCGACGGACGCGCTGCTCAAGGCGACGGCCACCAAGGACGCGAACGCCGTCGCCACCCAGTCGAAGGCCGTCGTGACCTCGCTGGTCAACCTGGCCACGGCGCTCGTCATGAACGGCAGCCTGCCGGCCCCGAACCTGCCGGGTCTGCCGAAGCTGCCGGGCGCCGAGGCTCCCGCGCCGGCTCCGGAGCTTCCGGGCGTGCCGACGACGCCGAAGCACCAGCAGTAGCGCGTACGCCGCAGCGGCCGTACGGACCCGTCGACACGGGGCCCGTACGGCCGTTCGTCGTGTCCGGCACGGCCGGAGATCGTTACTGAGGACGAAGTCAGTAAGCGAGAACTACCGTTGAGAGAAGGATTCACCATGAAGCCCATGAAGGTCGCCGCGGTCGTCGCCGGTTCCGTGCTGGCGCTGGGTGCCGCCACCCCGGCGTTCGCCGGCGAGAGCCTCCCGATGAGCCTGAACGGCGGACTGGGCAAGGCTGCCGAGAGGGTGACCAACCAGGAGTCGCTCGACCCCCAAGTGGTGAAGACGAACGCGCTGGACCCGAAGAACGACGGCTCGCTCATCAACAGCGTGGGCGACGTGGCCAAGGGCCTGACCGGCGGCGCCAAGGACGGCAAGGGCGGGAAGGGTGGCGGCACCAAGGACGGGAAGGGCGGCAAGGCCGGTAAGGGCGCCAAGGGTGGCAAGAGCGGCAAGGGCGGCGCGATGCTCGGCGGGATCCCGCTCGGCCAGTAGTCCCGGACGGTCACCACTTCCGTACGACCGGCGGCCGCACGGAGTCATCGCACGCGAGTGCGGGCTCCGTGCGGCCGCTTCGGCTTCTGTACGGGCAGGGGCGGGCCGGGGCGGTCAGCTGGTCCAGAAGTCCCACCAGCGGGTCAGGATCAGCATCCCGATGATGCCGATCCACAA
>NZ_JARJHW010000278.1:0-6625 GCF_040560175.1 Streptomyces panacea | reverse complement strand
ACCCCCGCCCCCACCTGCGTGACCGTCCCTGATTCCGGGAGACGTTGGAACGGAACAGTGACAATCCCGGGGAGTCCGGGACGGCTCGCGGTGTGATTGTCTAGCGCCGTGCGCGCGAGCAAAGCGCGCGGGGGTGTGGAGCCCGGTCGTGCGTCGTTCGCACCCGGCTCCGAGGCCGTGGTGGGACCCGGCCGTGTGAGGGGAGACGACCATTGAACGGGCAGCCGATATCGGGGGCATCGGCGAAAGCCGGCCGTGGACGGGGCAGAGGACCGGCGGCGTTCGCGCTGGGAAGCCTGTTGCTGTTCGTGACGGCGTGCGGCGGAGGCGGCGGTTCCGACGCGGGCGGTGACGGGAAGGGCGACAAGGGCAGCGGGAAGGTCGAGAACGCCGCCTCGCAGGCCGTCGTGACGGTCGCTCCCAAGGACGGCGCGAAGTCGGTCGCGACGAGCGGCGCGCTCAAGATAAGCGCCAGCAAGGGCAAGTTGACGACCGTCACCGTCGAGGACGGCAAGGGCAACGCGGTCGACGGGAAGATAGCCGCCGGCGGCACGGCCTGGGAGCCGGCCCGGCATCTGGCCGGTGCCACCAAGTACACGGTCCACGCGATAGCCAAGGACTCCGAGGGCCGGGTGTCGGCGAAGGACACCACCTTCACCACCCTCGTACCGAAGAACACCTTCATCGGTCACTACACGCCCGAGGACGGCTCGACGGTCGGTGTCGGCATGCCGGTCTCGCTCAACTTCACGCGGGGGATCACCGACCCCGAGGCCGTGGAGAAGGCCGTCAAGGTGACGGCCGAGCCGTCGGTCCCCGTCGAGGGCCACTGGTTCGGCAACGACCGGCTCGACTTCCGCCCCGAGAAGTACTGGGCCGCGGGCACGAAGGTGACCGTGGAGCTCAACCTCGACGGTGTCGAGGGACGGCCCGGGGTGTACGGCGAGCAGACCAAGAAGGTGCGGTTCACCATCGGCCGCTCCATGGTCTCCACGGTGGACGCCAAGGCCAAGACGATGAAGGTCGTCAAGGACGGCAAGCAGATCAAGAAGATCAACATCACGGCCGGCGCGCCGTCGACCACGACGTACAACGGCCAGATGGTGATCAGCGAGAAGCACAAGGTGACGCGGATGAACGGCGCCACGGTGGGCTTCGGCGGTGAGTACGACATCAAGGACGTGCCGCACGCGATGCGGCTGTCCACGTCGGGCACCTTCATCCACGGCAACTACTGGGCGTCGGCGGGGACGTTCGGCTCGGCCAACGTCAGCCACGGGTGCGTCGGACTGCGCGACGTCCGGGGCGGCTACGACAAGAACATGCCGTCCGCGTGGTTCTACGACCAGTCGATCATCGGCGACGTGGTGATCGTGAAGAACTCCAACGACAAGAAGATCGCCCCGGACAACGGCCTCAACGGCTGGAACATGTCCTGGGCCGAGTGGACGAAGTAGTCCCCGGCGGGATCCGAGGGCCCGGCGCACCCCGACCAGGTGCGCCGGGCCCTTCCGTGTACCAGGACCTAACCTCCTTGGTATGTCATCTGTGAATCTCGAAGTCTCCGGCGGCGTCGGCACCATCAGGCTCGACCGCCCGCCCATGAACGCGCTGAACATCGCGATCCAGGACCGCCTCCGCGAACTCGCCGAGGAGGCCGGCCGCCGCGACGACATCAGGGCCGTGGTCCTCTACGGCGGCGAGAAGGTGTTCGCCGCCGGCGCGGACATCAAGGAGATGCGCGACATGGACCACGCGGCGATGGTCGTACGCTCCCGGGCGCTCCAGGAGTCGTTCACGGCCGTGGCGCGGATCCCCAAGCCCGTGGTGGCCGCCGTCACCGGCTACGCGCTGGGCGGCGGCTGCGAGTTGGCGCTGTGCGCCGACTTCCGGATCGCCGCCGACAACGCGAAGTTCGGCCAGCCCGAGATCCTGCTCGGCCTGATCCCGGGCGCGGGCGGCACCCAGCGCCTCGCCCGGCTGATCGGCCCCTCCAAGGCCAAGGACCTCATCTTCACCGGCCGTCAGGTGAAGGCGCCCGAGGCGCTCACGCTGGGGCTCGTGGACCGCGTCGTACCGGCGGACGAGGTGTACGAGCAGGCGCACGCGTGGGCCGCGCGGCTCGCCCGGGGGCCCGCGCTCGCGCTGCGGGCGGCCAAGGAGACCGTGGACGCCGGCCTGGAGACGGATCTGGAGACGGGTCTCGCGCTCGAACGCAACTGGTTCGCGGGCCTGTTCGCCACCGAGGATCGCGAGCGCGGCATGCGCAGCTTCGTGGAGGAGGGGCCGGGCAAGGCCAAGTTCCTCTGAACGTAAGCCGGTTGGACAACGGAAGCGGGTGCGTCAACCTCGTGCCCCGCTCGGCTCCGCCTTAAGGCAAGGTTAAGGCGGAGCTGTCGATCACGTCAGGTGATCACCCGTGTGTGACGTGTTATCGCAGATCAGGATGGGTAACAGAGACGGCTTCCTGCCATGGTCATATGCCAAACCGGTCTGCGGGGGTGGGCCGTTCGGGGGTGCGGATTCCCCCGGAACGCCCCCGAGAGCCCGCCTGGGCAGCCATGATGGACGCATGGCGGGCCTTGAGGGTGTGGAACAACCGCGGCACGGCGGCGACGGCACCGCTACGCGATTGACTCCGGCCGTCGAGGACGAACAGGCGCGCGGAGTGCTCGAACTGTTCGGCAACCCGACCGAGGGGGAAGTCCGCCTGGCCTCCCGCCCCGAGTCCGCGCTCGCGGCACGCCGGCTCACCCACATCGTCGTGCTGCGGCAGTGGGCGCTGCCCCCGCAGATGGCCGAGCACGCGGTGCTGCTCGTCTCCGAACTCGTCGGCAACGCCGTACGGCACACCGGCGCGCGCGTCTTCGGCCTGCGGATGCTGCGCCGCCGCGGCTGGATCCGCATCGAGGTCAGGGACCCCTCCCGCGGCCTGCCGTGCCTGCTGCCGGTACGCGAGATGGACACCAGCGGACGCGGGCTGTTCCTGGTGGACAAGCTCTCCGACCGGTGGGGCGTGGATCTGCTGCCGCGCGGCAAGACGACATGGTTCGAGATGCGGGTCTCCGACCGCCATCCCTGAGCCGGCCCCGCTCCGGACTGATCCGGCGCGCCTCCGGCCCCGCTCCGGCCCCGAGGGCTTCGCCGGGCTGCCGCCGAGGAGGCTCCGGCGTGCCGATAATCTGACTCCTGTCAGTTGGGCACAAGAAGGGGCGGAAGCAGTGGCGGACAACGAAGAGGCGCGCAAGGCGTTCGACCGTTTCGACGCGAACAGCGACGGGCTGATCACGGCGTCGGAGTACAAGAGCGCGATGGCGCAGCTCGGCGACTTCCATGTGACGGAGACCGTCGCCCAGGCCGTGATCAACGCCCACGACTCCAACAGCGACGGGCTCCTCACCTTCGAGGAATTCCTGGCGTCCCGCGCGAAGGGCTAGGACGTGTCCGCGAAGTCCGCCCGGCCTGCGGGCGGACGGCGCCACTTCGCGGACACCGCCCGGGGCGTGCGGCCGCGACGGTGCATCCGCTCGCGCGGCCGGTGGGCCCGAGCAACTCGTCCGGCGGTTGAGGGCGGACCGGACACACCGCGTGGACCCGCCGGGAGGGAGGAGGGCGAGGGTGCCGACACGGGCCACGGCCGTCGGCGGCGCCGTACTGGCGCTGCTCGTCGTGCTGTACGGCGCGGGCCTCGCCTCGCGCGGCACCGGCGAGCTGCGCATACCCGCCGCCGGCACCACCTCCCTCCTGCGCGCCGCGGTCTTCGCCGCGCTCGCGCTGCACCTCGGTGAACTGGCCGGCGCCGCACTCGCCCGCGTCGGCCCGCTGCCCCGCTCCCTCGCGCTCCCCGCCGCGCTCGCCGGAGCCGCGGCGTCCGCCGGGCAGATCGTGGTCCTCGCGGTGGTCAGCGACCTCGACATCGCGGCGACGTACGGCACCCGCGAGGGCGGCCTGCTGCTCGTCATGGCCAACTGCTTCCTGCTCGCCGCCGGATGCGTCGGCATCGGCCGCCCGCGCTGGGCGCCGGTCGCGCTCGCCGGAGTGATCCTCGCGGAGGCGCTGCGCGCCCACCCGGAGCCGTACACACCGGAGTTGGGCACCGCCCTCACCGTCGTCCATCTGACCGCCGCGTCCCTGTGGGCCGGCGGCCTCTGCCACGTCCTGCGCACCATGTGGCTGCGGCGCGCCGCCCCGGCGGACGCCCGCGCCGTACTGACCCGCTACGCGCGCGGCGCCGTCTGGCTGCTGGTCGTGCTGGCCGCCACCGGCACACTGTCCACGCTGCGCAGGCTGCCCGCCGACGTGGTGCTGACGTCGGCGTACGGCCGCGTCCTGATCGCCAAGGTCGTCCTCGTCGCGATGGCGAGCGCCCTCGCCCTGGCGGCGCGCCGACGTCTCCTGCGCGGCCGCGACGCGCACCTGGCGGCCCGCGTCGAACTGGCCGTCCTCGCGGCCGTGGTGCTGCTCTCCGCAGTCCTCACCGTGGTCCCCGATCCGCACTGGCTCAGCACGCGCTGAGCGGGGGAGCGACCCCCGGATCCGCCTTCCGCACCGGTACGCGGTCGCCGAACCGGCCGACGCCCCGAACAGGGCGGGTGCCGACCGCTACCTCCGTGCGGCATCCTCTGTTGGACGACGAGGACCGTTACGAGAGAAGCAGCACGGCGAGGGATCCGGAAACGTGAAAGCAGACAACACGAACATGCTGGCCTTTGTTCGGGCACGCCTGGACGAGGAGGAGCAGGTCGCGCGGGCGGCCGGCGGGGAGCGCTGGCGGTGCCCGCCCGAGGCGCCGGGTGAGGTCCACGACCGCTCGGGAGGGATCTCGTTCAGCGTGCGGACGCAGGGCTACGACCGCCACATCGCCCTCCAGGACCCGGCCCGCACGCTGCGCCGTATCGAGACGAGCAGAGTTCTCCTGGGCGAGTACGCGGAGGTCGCGCACCTGGACGTCGACCGCCCCGAGCACGACTTCCCCTCGGGCCGCGCCGTGGGGCTGGGCTTCGTCGTCCGGCAGATGGCGGCCGAGCACGCGGGGCACGCCGACTACCAGGCGAAGTGGCTGCCGCGTTTCGCGCAGTAGCCGGTGGCCCCGTACCGGCGGTCCGTACGGGCTCCGCCGAGGGGGGCGCGGTACGGAACGGGCACGTCACCGCCCGTGTCCGGGAAGTGACCGCCCTGTATGCCGATCGGATATACGATCACCCAACAATGTCTGGCACGGGGGTAGTTGACGAGCCATCCGCATAAGCCCCCCCCACGAACCGCCGCGGACGACTCACCGCCGGACATCGACTTCAGCCAACTCGAAGGTTTGCCATGGTCCGATCCCCCACCGCCCCCGCATCTCCGCCGCAAGCCCGCGGGAGACGGGTCCTGTGGCCGGTCGCGCAGCTCCTGGCGCTTCTCACCTTCGCCGCGGGTGCGGTGCCTCTGGCCGGAGTGCACATCGGGGCGGCGGTGGCGTACGGCGCGGCCGCCCTGCTGGTCCTCGTGGCCATGGAGTCGCTTCGCAGAGCGCACCGTGACGCCGCGTCGGAGGCGGCCGTACGGCGGACCGAGGTCGAGCGGGTACGCGCCGAGTCGGGCAGCCGCGAGGCGCACTGGCACAGCTATGTGCAGAACCGCGGCGAACTGGTGTGCTCGGAAGTCGAGTTCATCGTCAAGAAGCGCCTGCCCGCCGCGCTCTCCCGCACCGATGTCCCACAACCGCAGCACCGGGCCGACGAGTTGGGCGCCGGTGTCGCCGAGTGGTTCGACCGGCTGCTGGTCGCCGTCACCGAGGCGGCCGACGACCGCGAGGAGTCGCAGCGGCTTTCGCTGGTCGAGCTGGCGAGCCGGGTGCAGACGTCGGCGCACCGGATCCAGGCGACCGTGACCGGTCTGGCCGACCGTTATCCGGGCGACGCGGACCTGCTGGAGACCACCATGCTGGTGGACCACGCGGCGACCCAACAGGCCCGGCACGCGCAGAGCCTCAAGGTGCTCTGCGGTGAGTGGCCCGGCCAGCAGTGGCAGCGACCGCTCGCGCTGGTGGACGTCGTCCGCGCCGCGTCCGGACGCATCGTCGCCTTCAAGCGCGTCGAGGTCAGCGGTGACCCCGACGTGGGCGTCACCCCCTCCGTGGTGGAACCGCTGATCCACCTCATGGCCGAACTCCTCGCCAACGCCACGGAGTACTCGCCGCCGAAGACGGGCGTGCCCGTGACGGTGCGTACGGTGCAGCGCGGCGCGGTCATCGAGGTGGACGACGGCGGCCTGGGCCTGGACGAGTACCGGCTCGCCGAGGCGCGCGAGATCGTCTCGGGCCGGCGGCTCCTCGGCGTCGGCGACGTGGGCGAGATTCCGCAGACCGGCCTCGCGGTCGTGGGCCGCTTCGCCGAACGGCACGGCTTCCAGGTCGACCTCGGGCCCTCCCCGTACGGCGGCGTCCGGGCCGTGGTCCTGGTGCCGGTGGACGTACTGGAGACGCTGGCGCCCGCCGGTACGCCGGCGGGGCGGGTCCTGCCCGCCGCGCAGCCGGTCCCGGAGGTTCCGGCGCCCGCGCCCGCACCCGCGCGGGAAACGGCGCGGGAGAAGACACCGGGCGAGACGGCCGGCGACGTGTCGGGCGACTCGGCGCAGACCG
>NZ_JARJHW010000277.1:0-6642 GCF_040560175.1 Streptomyces panacea | reverse complement strand
TTCGCGTAGCCGTTTCGCGTAGCCGGGTCCTGCCGGGGCAGCCGGAGAAGGAGCCGACGCGCGACGAACGCGTCGAACGGCGACGGGAGATGACGGGACATGGCAACGGAGGAGCGAGACCGGGAACGCGGCGCGGGCCGGGACCACGCGGCGCACGACGGCCCGGGAAGCGGGACGACCCACGAGCCGGAGCCGCTGTCCGACCTGGAACGCGGCACGGTCCAGCGCGCCCAACTCCGCACCCGCGTCGCGGACATCGCCTGGACGGCGCTCGTCATCGTCCTGGGCACGTGGGTGCTGTGGAGCGCGATCGGCATCGCACGGGAGACGGCGAACGCGTGGGTCTACTGCGTGATCGGCGCGGTGCTGTTCACGGTGGCGCTGTGGGCCCGCCTGTCGACGCTGAAGGCACGCGCGCGCACGCGTCTGTAGGCCCGCGCCGGACAGGGCCCCGGACGGCGGCGATCGGTCCGCGCCGGGCCCTCAGGCGCCGCGGCGGGGAAGTGCGGTGCAGCACGGCGGTGCGGCGGTACGGCGGCACGGCAGTACGGCGGCACGGCGGCACGGCGGTACGTCAGCGCGGCGGCACGGCAGTACTGCGGCACGTCAGCTTCGTCGTGAGCGCCAGACCAGGAACAGCGCCGAACTGACCGCCGCCACCCGCAGGACCACTGGCCACGTCTGCGAGATCGCCTCGCCCATCGCGTCGTCCGCGATGACCTCGCCCCAGCGCTCCGTCGTACGGCCCCAGAGCCAGACCCCGCCCCCGACGACGGCCACGATCGGCAGCCCGAAGACCGCCAGCTTCGCCTCGAAGCGCGACAGCCGGCGCGAGGCGTACGCCAGGACCCAGCCGCCCGCGAGGGCCAGCCAGGAGCCGAGGATCGCGCCGGCCACGAGGAGGG
Organism: Streptomyces panacea; assembly: GCF_040560175.1. Classification (NCBI taxonomy): domain Bacteria; kingdom Bacillati; phylum Actinomycetota; class Actinomycetes; order Kitasatosporales; family Streptomycetaceae; genus Streptomyces; species Streptomyces panacea. The sequence goes on along the minus strand of NZ_JARJHW010000277.1, from coordinate 5,737 downwards.
CGGCGGCCAGGAGCAGGAAGGGGTTGGTGAGTTGGAGCCCGGCTCGCGCTTCGGCGGCGGGGGCGGGTTTCCCTCCCCGGCGCAGAAGTCGAGGCAGCAGCCGGCGCCGTCCGGGCGCCTCCGCCACTTCCAGTCCATCGGCCTCGTCCTCCCCTTCCGCCTCCGCCGCGAGACGGGCCTTCTCGGCGAGTTCATCGGGCGTGGGCGGCGGCTTCAGTATCTCGGGGATCTCGACACCGCCGACGAACCCGGAGACACCGGTCGCCGCCCCCATCGGGCCCGGGTCGACGCGCCACCAGTCCGGTTCGCTGCCGGGCGGGCCGAGTTCGTGCGTACCGGCCAGATGCGGCGGCGACGCGGTGGGCGTCTCGGGCACGGCCCTGCGCGTCTGCTTCGGCAGCGAGGGCCCGCCCTGCCGCCGCGCCTCACGGGGGCCACCGAGCAGTCCGCGCCCGCGCTTGCCACGCTGCTTCGGGAGCGTGGCGTCGGGCGACGGCTCGGCCACCGGCTCCTGGCCGAACGAGCCGCCGCCGCCCGAGAAGCCGCCGCCCGCCGCCGCGCCCACCACCTGGTCCGGCGAACCGAGCCGTCCCAGGATGCGGCGGACGGCGGCGGGGCTGTCGCCGCCGAACTTCCCGCGCTGCTTGTCGATCTCGCCCCGCAGCTCGGAGACGAGTCTCATCCGGTCGCCGGAGGGCAACTGCTGTTGCTGGGCCACGTCTCCGACCCGGCTCAGATAGTCGTACACGAGCTGGTCGCTCTCGATCCCCACACTGCCCTCCGCACATGCGCGCCTTACCTGCGGCCGATGGTGTCGCGCTCGTACCCGTACGTCCAGTACGAGCGTGGGCAACGGTCACCGGCGGCGCGGCGGAGGGGCTCAGCCCGCGGCGGGCGGCGGCGCCGGAGGCCACGGCACCTCAGCCACCAGCGGCAGGATCACCTCCTCCTCGTAGTCGAGATGCGCGTTCAGCTCTCTCGTCATCTCCGCCAACTCCGCACGGAAACGGGGCGGTTCGGCCACACCGAGATCGGCGAGCAGTGCCACCAGCCCGTCCTGGATCCGCGCGACGGTGCGGTGTTCGGCGCGGAGCCGGTCGAAGACGTCGGTCAGATGGGGGTGGTAGCGGGCGATTCCGGGGAACAGGTGCCCGTCCTCGCTGGTGTGGTGGAAGTCCAGGGACTGGCAGAACGCCAGGCAGCGCTGCCGGATCTGGAATCCGAGACCCGGCGCGGGCGGCTCGCCGGGACCCTCGTGGGCCGCGAGCGCCGCGAAGTGCGCCTCGACGTCCGCCGTCACCAGCCCCAGCTGGGCGCGCAGTTGGTCGTGCACGTCAAGGATCTTGTCGGCGAGGGTGGTGACTTCGCGCGGTCCCTCGGTCACGGCGGGCTCCAGCGCCACCAACAGCTCGTCGCGCGCACCCCCTTCGGCCGGGACCGCGAGGGCCTGGAAGGTACGGGTGCCGATCTCCACGTCCACCACGGGGTGGGCGAGCAGGTCGCGGTACCAGTCGGGATGGTCGGGCGCGTCGGGGTCCGACACGCCGTGGTCGGACGCGTCAGGGTCCGACACGCCGTGGTCGGACGCGTCAAGGTCGGGCGCACCGAGGTCCGACACGCCGGCCAAGGACGCGCCGGCCAGGGACGCGACGACCAGGAGCGAGTCGCCGCGGCGGACGTACCCGAGGGCGGTGGTCCTGGCGGTCCCCGACTTCGCGCCGGTGGTGGTCAGCAGGAGGGTGTTCCCCCCGTTGGCGAACGATGTGGGCATACGTTTCTGATTCTCCGGAAGATGAGGGCAGCCGTCGGCGCGCGCCGAGCTGAAGCCGGAGCCGAAGCCGGAGCCGTGGCCGGGGACTGCGAAGGATGAGAAGCGACGTGCGGTGGCGCTCGTATGCGCGGTCGCGCTCAGGTGCGCTCGTGCGCGGTGGCGCTCGCTACGTCACGTACGGGTCGCGGAGTATGTACTCATGGCGGATCCCTCGTATGAAGGGTGCTCGCCCGGTCACCGGCCCGCCCACTGCTCATCGGCCGGCGCCACGCGGCACCACCCCTATTACATGCAGCTGTCCAGCACCTGTCAACAAACCCGGGACGCCGCACGGCCCCCCGACGGCCGACACCCCGGCCGGGCGTCCCACAGGGGCTAACGTGGGACGGATGGGAATCAGCTAGCCGCCCCTGGAGGCGCACGTGTCCGAACGATCCGGCGGAACGCCCCCGCGTACGCTCGCGGAGGCCCTGCGCACCCGCGACGACGACGCGCTGGCCGCCCTGCTGCGCGCGCGTCCCGACCTGCTGAGCCCCGTACCCAACGACCTCGGCCAGCTCGCCACCCGGGCCGGTACCCGCGCCTCCGTCATGCGGGCGCTGGAACGGCTCGACCGCTTCACGCTCCAGACCGCCGAGGCGCTGGCGGCCTCGACCGACCCCGCGCCGTACGAGGCGGTCCGCGCGCTGATGACCGGCGACGAGGGCGATCCGCGCGTCGAGACGGCCCTGCCGCGCGCCGTCGCCGCGCTGCGCGAGCAGGCGCTGATCTGGGGCGCCGACGACCGGCTGCGGCTGGTCCGTACGGCGCGCGAGATCCTTGCCCCGTCCCCCAACCACCCCTCGCCGACCGGGCTCGGCCCGACCGTCGCCGAGGCCACGGCGGGGATGTCGCCGGGCCGGATCCAGGAGATCATCACCACCGCCGGGCTGCCCTCCACGCACGACTCGGTCTCGGCGGTCACCGCGCTGGCCGCGCTGTTCACCGACCGCACGCGCATGGCGGCGCTCCTCGACACCGCCCCGCCCGACGCGCTGGCCGTTCTCGACCGGCTGGTGTGGGGGCCGCCGTACGGCGAGATCACCTCGAAGCCCGCGCCGCCCGTGCAGTGGCTGCGCGACCACGGGCTGTTGCTGCCGACCTCCACGCGCACCGTCGTGCTGCCGCGCGAGGCGGCGCTGCATCTGCGCGGCGGGCGCGCGCACCGCCACACCGAGCCGGAACCGCCGGAGATCCTGCCGCACCCCTCGACGTCAACGGCGTCGTCGTTCTCGTCGTCGTTCACGGCGTCGTCATCGGCCTCGTCATCGGCGTCGTCATCGGCGTCGTCATCGGCGTCGTCCTCGTCCTCCGTGGCCGCCGGTCGTCCACAGGTTGTGGACAGCGCGGCGGCGGCACAGGCGTACACCGCGCTGGAGACGATCGAGGAGCTGGCCAAGGAGTGGAACGAGGGCGGCCCGAACGTCCTGCGCGCCGGCGGCCTCTCCGTACGCGACCTCAAACGCACCGCCACCGCGCTGGACGTCACCGAGCCCATCGCCGCCTTCTGGGTCGAACTCGCCTACGCGGCAGGGCTGTTGGCGGCGGACGGTGAGGCGGACGAGAGGTACGCGCCGACGCCCGTCTACGACCAGTGGCCCGAGCTGCCCCCGGCCGAACGCTGGGCCCGCCTGGTCACGGCCTGGCTGGGCGCCACCCGCACCTCGGGCCTCGTCGGCAGCCAGGACAGCAAGGGCCGTACGCTCGCCGTGCTCGGCCCCGACCTGGACCGGGGCATCGCGCCGGAGGTACGGCGCCACGTCCTCGACCTGCTCGCGAGCCTTCCGGAGGGCACCGCGCCCGACCCGGAGAGCGTGCTCGCCCGGCTGCGCTGGGAGCGCCCGCTGCGCGGCGCGGCGGCGGGCCGGCCCGAGGACCTGCGGGCACGCGTCGCCGCGTGGACGCTGAACGAGGCGGAGATGCTCGGCGTGACCGGCCGCGGCGCGCTGTCGTCGCACGGCCGCGCGCTGATCGCACCGCCGGACGTGGCGACCGGGATGGGGGCCTTCCCGAAACCGGCCTCCCGCGCGGGTTCCGCCACCGCCGGGGAGTTGTCGGCCACCGGCCTGCAAGCGGCCCGCGCCCTCGCGCCGCACCTGCCCGAGCCCCTCGACCACGTACTCCTCCAGGCCGACCTCACGGCCGTCGCCCCCGGGCCGCTGCTGCGTCCGCTCGCCGAGACGCTGTCCGTGATCGCGGACATCGAATCGCGGGGCGGCGCGACCGTCTACCGCTTCACGCCCGCGTCCGTACGCCGCGCGCTCGACGCCGGGCTGTCGGCTTCCGACCTGCACGCGTTCCTCGCGGCGCACAGCCGTACGCCGGTACCGCAGCCGCTCAGCTACCTCATCGACGACATGGCGCGGCGGCACGGGCATCTGCGGATCGGTTCCGCGTCGGCGTACGTACGCTGCGACGACGAGGCCGTCCTGGACGAGATCCTGGCCGACCGGCGCTCCCACGGCCTGCGGCTGCGCCGCCTCGCGCCCACCGTCCTGGCGGCCCAGGCGGACCCCTCGACGCTGCTGGACGGGCTGCGCTCGATGGGGCTCGCGCCGGCCGCCGAGTCCGCCGAGGGCGATGTCCTGGTCACCCGCGCCCACGCTCACCGCACCCCGCCGCGCACGCCACCGGCCCCCGTCCCCGACGGGCCGCCGGTGCCCGCGCCGACCTTGCTCGGCGCGGCGGTACGGGCGATCCGGGCCGGGGACCAGGCGGCGACGGTCGTACGCAAGACGCTCCCCGAACCGGCGTCGGCGGCACCGAGCGGGGATCTGCCCCGCACGACATCGGCCGAGACACTGGCGACGGTGCAGGCCGCCGCGCTGACGGGGTCGGCGGTCTGGATCGGCTACGTCAACGCGGAAGGCGCGGCGAGCCAGCGCGTGATCGCGCCGGTACGGGTCGAGGGCGGCTTCGTGACGGCGTACGACCACACGGCGGACGAGGTCCGCACCTACCCGCTGCACCGCATCACGGGCGTGGCGGAACTGGCGGACGACCCGGCGTAACGGCCGGCCGGCTACTTCCGAAAGCGCCGGCCCGGGGCCGCCGCCTTGGGGGCGACGGCTTTCTTCTTCGGTCCGGTCGCCTTCTTGGCGGTCGTCTTCTTGGCGGTGGCCTTCTTGGCGACCGTCCTCTTGGCGACCGCCTTCTCCCCCACCACGGGCTCGCGCTTCACGAGACCCCGCACGCGCTCGGTCCACGGCGCGCGGCCGTTCGTCCGCGTGGCCACACCCCCGCGCCGAGCCTTCTTCTCCGCCACCCGCTCCCGCTCCCGTTCCTCCGCCCGCTGGGCCTGCGCCTCCAGGGAACGGAACCCCAGCGTGTGGAAGCGGTGACTCAACCGGCGCCCCAGCAGCAGATACGCGAGGAACGCACCGCTCGTGTTCATGATCACGTCGTCCACGTCGAAGGCCCGCCCCTCGACGATCGCACCCTGCGCCAGCTCCACCGCGGTCATCATGACCACGGTCAGCCCCACCACCCGCAACATCCGGAACCTGCGCGGCACCAGCACCGGCAGCAACAGCCCGAACGGCGCGCCCATCAGCACGTTGCCCCCGACCTGCTTGCACGCCGCGAGGAAGGTGTAGTCCTCGGCGTACTGCCGCAGCGAATGCCCCGGCCGCAGATTGGCCCCGGCGATCTCCGCGGAGGCGGGCGACGGCGTGAGCGTCAACTCCGCTAGCACGGCGGCGAACCCGACAAGCAACAGGAGCGCGACTGCGAGGATGACCACCCGCAACACGGCTCCACCCCACGACGTACTCCAGGTCGACACCGCACGCCCCGACCCACCCACCGCGCGAACGCCCGAGCGCCCACCGGTCCGTTCCATTTCAGCGGCCATACGCCGCGCTTGCCCCCGACGGGGCGGGCTACGCACCCGAATTCCCGGGTTCCCGCGAGACCATCAACAGGCAG
>NZ_JARJHW010000276.1:0-6714 GCF_040560175.1 Streptomyces panacea | reverse complement strand
GATGTGTATAAGAGACAGCAGGACACCCGCCTCCACCCGAGCCCCGATCCGGTACCCTGTCCATCGAGCGCCACGCCGGGCGCTGTGGCGCACGTCGCGGGCTCAACCCGCCTCCCGCCTCCGTAGCTCAGGGGATAGAGCACCGCTCTCCTAAAGCGGGTGTCGCAGGTTCGAATCCTGCCGGGGGCACGCTTGTCCCCCGCGTGACCTGGACGTTCTCACGAACGTTCAGGCACGTTGGGGGACGTTCGAGCACCTTCGAGCACGGTCGGGGACCATGATCGGCTCCCATTCTGCTCCCACTTGATCTTGCTGTTTCAGCAGGTGAGCACTGCCGCGCGAACAAGCGGGCTCCCGCAGTCACAGGCAGAGCAGACCCTCGAAGTCGAGGCCGATGAGCGACAGCTCGATGTCCAGCAGGCACTCGCCGTCCGGCACCTCGGGCTCGGCCGGCTCCTGGTCGTCCTCGCCGTCGCTGCCCTCCGGAGACGGCTCGGGGGCGACACTCGGCTCCGGATCCCCGGGCCCGGTGGGTGACGGCTCCTCCGGCGCCTCGGGGCTGGACTCCTCGGGCGGCGGGGCAGCCGCTTCCGAGTGGGCCGGCGGCGTCGGCATCGCGGATGCGGACGGGCCCGGAGCCGGCGCGAGACCGCTTCCTGCCGGCTCTGGTGGCTCCGGCGGGTGCGAAGTCCCAACGGTCTGCGACACGGTCACCGTGGCGGCCGCCTGCGGCGGGTGCGGGCCGCCCCCGCCGTCGCCCGAGCAGACAGCAAGCACCAGGACGCCCACGCCAACAGCCGCCGTGACCGCGCCAATCGCCGCCGTCGCCCGCTCCCCCTGCCTCTCGCGCCACCACATCATCGGGGCCAGCGCGCCGGCCCCCGCACCGCCCTGTAATAGACGGAGGCCGGGTCGCTCCTGTACCGCCGCCTGGTGGCTCTTGCGGTAGGCGGCGAACGCACGCTCCACCACGAGTAAGAGCTGCGCACGGCGCTCCAGCGACGGCTCATACTGAGCCATCGCCAGAGTGTCAGCTATCGCTTCGAGTTGAAGATCCAGCGTCCTGTGCCGCGTGCGCTTTCTATCCATTTCCGCCCTCGTACAAGTCCTGGGTTCTTGCGGTTCAGCGTCGAGGCGTCGCCCCGTAGTCAGCAGCTCGAAACGTTTCTCCTCTCGCGGCAGCGATGGCCCCTGACGGGGTGTGAGGAACGGGTGGGAACAATGTGCTCACCGTGACGTGGCATATGCAAGGTGTCAGCACCAAATACGCAATTGCCTCTGGACCGTTATATTCCGCACGCTCGAATGCGGCTGAGTCACCATCAGGGCGACATCTGACCGCAGGGGCCGTGAGCGGCATTGGCGACCGTTTGGGTACTGACTCATGCTCAGTACCCGCATTGCGTTTGTCGAGTGTCCCGACGCCGCAATCCCCGACCGGCCTGGATCGAGGCCCGATCCCGGGCGCTCGGCCAGCGCATCGCCAAAGCACGAGCCGAGAGGCGCTGGTCCCAGGACGAACTCGCCGACAGGGCCGGCCTAGATCGCCGCTCCCTCCAGCGATACGAGAACGCCGTACGCGAACCGCGGTTCGGCGATCTGCTCCTCATCGCGGCCGCTCTCGACATGCCGATCGACAAGCTCGTACGCGAGCCCGAACAGCGAACCGAGGGCCAGCCGCTGGACGGGAACGTACGGGACGCAGGGTCACCCGACGAGGGTTAGACCTGCGGCTCGGTCTGAGCGATCGTGAGCGGGCAGCAGAGCGCGGGCCTGGGCCATGTGTTCGGAGTCGGTGAGGGTGAATCGGCCGGTAAGCAGGCGGTCATGCCCGTAGACCGTCTTGAAGAGATCCGTGGTGCTGTCGCGCTCCAGCGACCATTCCGCGTCGTCCAGATCGAGAGTGCCCGGCTTACGGACCACGCGCCCGCTCCAGCCCACACACATCAGCCAGCAGGCCTCGGCGAAACTGGGCCCTCCGGCGGACCCGTACACCCGCGTCGGCTGGTGCCGCGCGGCAATGTCGATGAGCGGCATGTCCGGGATGATGGCGATGGGGATGTAGCCGATAACGGCAGTCTCTCCGAAGGCGCCCAACGTGGTGTACGTGAGGATGCCGTACTGGTCCGGCCACGTGTGGAGGAGCGGAAGCACGGTCACTCGTCCGGTTCCCGTCACAGGCTCTGTCATGATCTTCCCTTCGCGACGGATCGGCCCGCCCCAGTCTTCCAGGGCGGGCCGTCCTGATGTGTCAGCTTGCGCGGTAGCCGCCGTTGTCGCCGCAGCCGCTGCTCGGGTTGGAGCCGCCGCCGTCGCCGTCTTCGATGTCGGTGTTGTCCTCGTCGCCCTGGACAATCGCCCAGCGCTGTACCGTTCCGTTCATGTGCCGTGCCCTTCTCTCGATGGGTGGTGCATGACCCGTCTCGGCCGGGGTTTCTTGGTCGGAGTCACGGCCGGGGCGGGGGTCAGTGGGGTTGCATGTAGCGGCGGACCGGGTCCTCGTGGGCGCCACGGTGCAGGGCAAGCAGGCGTTCGATGCACGAGCGGCAGGCGTGCAGGGGCGTTTCTCCCTCTGGTCCGGTGATCTCGCCGAAGCGCTTCACCTGGAGTCCGGCGCGGTCGCAGCGGAAACAGTCGCCCATCGCGTAGTCGCTCACGGCACAGCCGGGGGAATGCCAGCAGGCGTGCGGTCACGGTGCATTGGAGTGCACCACCCGCCCTCCGGATGGTCAGAGAGCGGCAGGAGGTCGTGAAGCCGCACGCACCACGCGCAGGCGAGGATGTCCCAGCCGGGCCCGCTGTCCGAATGGAAGATCCCGACGACGACCAGGCCGTCGTCCGACTTGCGGCACCACGAGCAGGAACCGACTTCTACACGCGCCACCTCGTGTACGCCGTACTCGTCCGAGATGCGGAGGGTCCTGTAACCCGGCTCCCCCGGCGGTACGTAAGCGAACACGGCGACGGCAGCCACCTGCGCGGCCGCCCGCAGGTCGTCGTTCACCTGGCACGGGCGGCCGGCGGTGCAGACGACGCATGACAGTCCATGGGCCCGGAACGCGGCGTCGGCCTCGTCGTCCGCCGGTGCGCCGGTCACGGCTGCTCTGTCAGCGCGGCTACGGCGTCGCGTACCGCTACGGAGCCCCGGATCAGCGCGGCCGCCCTCGGGCAGTACCCGCCGTCGGCGCGTGCTCGGCAGGCGGAGCAATCGCGTTCGTGGTCCGCCACGCGCTGGAGTGCGGCGCCGTCGGCCGCCGTCAGCTCGTCCGCCGTGGGTTCTCGGACTTTCTCCGTGTCGCGCGTGAGCTCACGGCCACCGAGTAGCGGGCGGATGTAGACGCTGGTGGGGTACGTCTCCATCAGCTCGAAGAGATCGCCCGTAAGGGCGTCGATGACCAACGGCCGTGCGGCCGTGCTGCTCTCGTGGGGCGCGCTCACGATGGGCTCCCTGGGCTGTGATGGGAGCGGCGCCGGCCGGTCTCTGGCGGAGGTGAGGCCGACGCCGCATCATGCACATCACGCTAGGGATCCACGCGATTACAGCCCAGTGACGTAAGCCACCAGTCGCACCGTCAAGTGTGCCTGGACTAGGACGTGTTGTCCTACCGAGTCAGAGACTGGGCTCGATCCCGAGACGCGTAGCGAGACCACGCAGCGGAGTACTACGCCGGCGCTCCGCTTCCCACAGCTCCCGCACCGTCGTCAACGCCAGGACCTGAAAGCGGATCCACTCGGGCTGGTCCTCCTCCACCCGGAGCAGGGTCTCCAGGGCGCCCTCGCGGTCGCCGGTCTGATGCTGCGCCTGCGCGACATCAACGCGATGCGCGGCTGAGTGCACAGGTCGGGTGATCTCGTCCGTGTCGACGCGGCGAGACAGCCGCAGTGCCTCAGCAGGCTCAGGATCCCGGCCTGCCAGTGCGATGTTCACCTGCTGGGTGCGGACGTCGACGACGGAGAACGCGCTGCCGTACGCGCGGACCGGGCCGGACCGGGTGGCCGCCGCCTCGGCCACGGTCAGCATTTCCATAGCGTCATCGCGCTGGCCCTGACGCGCCGCCGGTGTGGCGGCAGCGACCAGCAGATTCCCGTACACGGCAAGCTGCTTGGGCGTGGCCCGGCGGAACGACGGCTCCAACTCGTCGGCCTTCCGCTCGGCGACGGCTTGAGCCTGCTCCCACCGGCCTTGCCGCAGCAGCACCCAGGACAGGGTGGACACGCCCATGCCGGCCATCAGCGGATCGCTCGCCCGCGCCGCGGCGTCCAGCTGCTTCTCAACAGCGGAGTACGCCCAATCCGGGTGCCCGGCCTGCGTCGCGAGGGACGCGGCGAGCTGGTACACGAGCGCGAGCTGGCGCCACACTTTCTCGGTGGGAGTCTCCCTGGCGACCGCCCGTCCGTCGCGCAGTAGCAGCGGTAGCACCCCTGACAGGGCCGAGTAGCCGCCCTCCCAGTACATGCTCGTAGCCGCCTTGACCGACGCGGTCCACTCGGTCTCGCCAGGCGGATCTTCCAAGTCCTCGTCGACCAGGACACCGGGCAGCGCGCCGACATCCTGGATCGCGTCACGTAGCGCCAGGAGACCGCCGTCATCGGAGAGTTCACGTGTCACTGTGGGCTGTCCTACCAAGCGTTCGAGCTGGACATCGAGGGCCCGCGCCAGAGCACGCAGGGTATCGATGCGAGCTGACCGCCGTTGGTTCTGCTCAAGCTTCCGGACGGTATCCACGGACACGTCGGCCCGCTGGGCGAGCTCGTCCTGGGTGACGTCACGAAACTCGCGCAGCTCGCGAATGCGGTCGCCAATGGTCTTGTTCATGTGGACCTCCGCCAGAAGGTGGTGCCACAACGCTACTCCCACACACGACGAAAGCGTCCCGCTCTCCGGGGAGGAGAGCGGGACGCGGTGGTTAGAGTCTTCGTCGTTCTGCCGGCAGGGCGCCCGGTGTCGTGCTGCCTGGTGGCGGGTCGGGGCTGGGCTCGGGCGCAGTGGTGCGGCGGCAGATGAGTGCGTCGGGGTCGTCTGCTGGGGGTTGGAGGGTGTACCCGTCCGGGCAGTTCTGACCGTCACGTCCGGGCGCCCCGTTGGCCCCGTTCTCCCCGTCCTTACCGTCGGCGCCTGCGGGGCCAGGAGGCCCCGCAGGGCCGGCGGGTCCGGCAGGTCCGGCAGGCCCCACGACGGTTTCTCCTGGTGGCCCGGTGATGCCCTCACCGGGTGGCCCGGCGGGGCCGGGCGACGGGGTGGGTGCGTCCCGTCCGGCGGGGCCTGGCGTGCCCTGGGACCCCTTCTCTCCTGCTGGGCCGGGCGGCCCTGGGATCGGTACAGGTACCTCGGCACGGTCCGGCAGATTGTCGATCTGCCGTGCTGGGTCCGGCGCTGCCGGTGTTTCGCCCCCTGCGGATATCTGCGCGCGCAGCACCCGCACGTCACCGGCCAACGTGCTGACTGCCGTGCCGCGGCGGTTCGCCTCGGTGGCGAGATCGGCCGCACGCCCGTCGGCAGCGTCGATCCTCACCCACACGAGCACCAGGGCGCCGGACAGGACGAGCAGAACGGCGGTCAGTGCGAGGGGACGCCAACGCCGGACGAGGACACCAGCCTTGCGGTGCGGTGTGGCCATCACGGCGTGTGCCCTTCCAGCTCGGCGATCCGCGCACGCAACTCGCCGCGCTCGGCGGTCAGTTCACTGATCCGTCGTTCCAAGGTCGCCTTGTCGGCACGCTCTTGAGCGAGGTCGGCGTACGCCTGGGCCAGGCGGAGCTCGGTTTCCGTGAGCTTCGCCTGGGCTTGGGCCCGCTCCTCCTGGAGCTGATCTACCAGGCCCCCGTATCCGGTGATGAGCACCCCGGACTGTGTGACGCGCTGCTGCCCACGGTGCCCGTACACGGCGGCGAGTGCCGTGATGAGACCGGCCGCGACGAGACCGACCGCACCCCATGTTGCAGCGTCCACGCTGTACCTCCGGATCGTGCAGGGGAACTACAGCGCGGACGCCATCAGCATCAGGCGTCCGGCCCGTACACGCCCGACTCGCGGCGCCGCAGCGGGATGGTGCGCGGGGTGTGCTTGGCGACCCAGCCGCCGACGAGCGTGATCGCGGCCGGTATGAGTGCGAGGACGAACGGGGTGAGCCCGTTGGGCATCCACTCCACCAGGCGCGCGTCGTCCTGGATCGCGACGAGTGAGGCGACGAGGCCGGTGGATCCGGCGTACGCGCCGGCGGTCGCGGCGCTGACCTTCTTCTCTACAGGCTGATTGGGCATGGCGAACTGCCTCATTTCTTGGGGAGCTTGAGTTCCTGGCCGGGGGTCAGGGCGGTGGTGATCAGGTTGTTGAGGCGGGAGATCTCGCCCCAGCGCTGGCCGTTGCCGAGCTTGTCGGCGGCGATCGACCAGAGGGTGTCGCCGTACTTGACCTCGTACGGCGGGGCGGGCCGCGAACCCAGGCGCTCGTCGATGCTCTGGCGCAGGCTGGCCATGGAGACGCCGCGGGGGTCGATCTTCCCGGGCTGCCATTCCAGGTGGCCGATGACCGAGGGCGCGCTCCATTTGTGGACACGGCAGACGGCCGCGGCCGCGGCCTCCATGGCCTCGACCTGGACGGCGGGCCACGGGTCCTTGCCGTCGCCCAGGTTCTCGCACTCGAACCCGTAGAAGTGCCTGTTCCCGTCCGTGTTGGCCTCGTTGTCCGGTGGCAGGGCCGTCTCGGCGATCACG
>NZ_JARJHW010000275.1:0-6763 GCF_040560175.1 Streptomyces panacea | reverse complement strand
TCGTCGTCCGGGGCGTCGTCGAGGTTGCCGGGGTCGGGGCCTTCGGGGCCTTCGGGGTCGGCGACGGGCTCCGGTTCGGCGACCGCGACCGCGACCGCGACCGTGGCCGTCTCCCCGGCTCCGTCCGCCTCTTCGCCTTCCTCCGTACGCGCCGAGTGCGCCCGCAGCCACAGCCGGTGCAGCTCCACCCGCTCGGCCGCCGTCGCGCCGACCACCCGTGCCAGCCGCTCCACGGGCGCGTAGTCGACGGGCAGCGCGTGCCCGTGGCAGTAGCGGTGCAGGGTCGAGGCGCCGAGGTGGAGTTGGGTGGCGAGCGATCCGTAACTGCGGTCGGTTCTCTCCTTCAGGCCGCGCAGACGCTTCGCGAACTCCGCGGTCTCCGCCGGGATCTTCGCCGACCGGCCCATTCCACGTCCCCCTACCGCCCGCCACGCCGTTCCGCGGCCATTCCGGGCGCTTGTCGTTTCCCCAGGCCAGCGTACGCGTACGCGTTCCACGCGTTCCGCGATTCCCCTGGGTTGTTGCCGTCGGACCGAGTCACCGCCCAATCTGGGATCACCGGCCGATCAAGCCGGTGCGAACAGCACGACCAGGGGGGATCCACCTAATGACCACAGGCAGGAACATGAGAAACAGCACGACGCGGCGCACGCTCACCGCGGTGGCGACCGCCGCACTCGCCGGCGCTCTCGCGCTCTCGGTGTCCGGCGGCGTCCAGGCCGCGCCGAAGGCGACCGCGCCCGGCTTTCTCGTCGCGAAGGACATGCCGCAGGCCGCGGGCAACTTCTGGACCGCGGGCAGCGTGACCGCCGGCGCCCCGGAGTCGGACCCGTTCTGCCTGGAGAAGGTGCTGCCCGCCAAGGGCACGACCTGGCACCGCCAGTTCGGTACCGACCTCGACACGAGCGGCGTCCAGGTGAGCGTCCGGGCGGCGAGCGCCGCCGACGCCAAGAAGCTGGCCGCGTCCGCCGAGGCGTCCGTGGCGGCCTGCGCCGCGGACTGGCTGCGCGCCACTCCCGGCGGCACGGCCTCGTGGGACGACTACGGCAGGATCGCCGTCGAGGAGGGCGCGCGTGTCATCGGCGTCGCCACCTCGATTCCGGACTCCGGTCCCGGCGTGCATCTGCTGGGCATCGGCCGGGACGGCGACACCGTCACGATCGTCACGTGGGGCCAGTTGGGGAATCTGAGCCACGCGCCGGTCGCGGCGTTCAAGAAGACCACCACCACGGCCGTGAACAAGCTCCGCTAGGAGCTCACGCCGAGGTGGAGGGCGCGGGCGACGGGGGAAGCGGCGCCCGGGCCGGGGAATTGGTGGCAGTGAGGAGCGGGGGAGCCGTCGCGGCGTGGTCGGCGACGGCAGGTCTCCTTCACTGTCCACAGTGACCATGATTCCCCGGTCCGCGGGTCGGTCGTCCGTGTGCACAGTCGGTGGACGGACAGCGTGGCGTACTTCTTGACCGGGAGTACGTGCGGGGGAGTCCCCCGCCGACACAGAGCCGCCCGGGTCCTTGAGGACCCGGGCGGCTCGCCTCACCTCGACGCCTCATGTCAAGGCGTCGGTTCTACGCGTTCAGCGCCGCGCGGTGAGGCTCAGGGGAACGTGAGCTTCACGCTGTTGATGCGCCCGGTGTCCTGCGCCGCGACATCCTGCACCCGCAGCTTCCAGGCACCGTTGGCCACCTCCGACGAGGCGTTCACGGTGTACGTCTCCACGACGTTGTCCGCCGAGTCACCGCTGCTGGCGCTCTTCAGCGGGTAGACCGTCCCGTCCGGGGCGACCAGGTCGACGACCAGGTCACCGCGCCAGGTGTGCGTGATGTCCACGCCGACCGGGAGGGCGGCGGGCGCGTTGCCCGTACGGCCGGTGACGTTGACGGTCGAGGTGACCGCCGCGCCGTTGTCCGGGATCGCGACGGCCGCGGTGTTCTCGAAGACCGTGCCGCCACTGCCACCGGGGCGGGTGCCGACGGCGATGCCGGCCCACGCGTCGGCGACCGACTTGTACTCGGCGCTCGCCGTGCCGTACAGCTCACCGGCGACCGCGAGCGTGCCGGTACGGGCCGCCGCGTAGTTGGTCGTGGAGGTGAACTTCGTGGCGAGGGCCTTGAACCAGATCTGCTCGGCCTTCGCCCGGCCGATGCCGGTCACCGGCAGCCCGTCGGAGGTCGCCGAGTTGTAGCTGACGCCGTTGATGGTCTTGGCGCCGCTGCCCTCGGAGAGCAGGTAGAAGAAGTGGTTCGCCGGACCCGACGAGTAGTGGACGTCGACGCTGCCGATGCCCGAGTACCAGTAGTCCTTGGACGCGCCGTCCTTGCTCGGCTTGTCCATGTACCGCAGCGGGGTGCCGTTGCCGTTGATGTCGATCTTCTCGCCGACCAGGTAGTCGCCCACGTCCTGGGCGTTGTTGGCGCTGAACTCGACGGCCGCGGCGAAGATGTCCGAGGTCGCCTCGTTGAGGCCGCCGGACTCACCGCTGTAGACGAGGCCCGCCGTGTTGGCGGTGACGCCGTGGGACATCTCGTGCGCGGCCACGTCGATGGACGTCAGCGGCTTCGCGTTGCCCGCGCCGTCGCCGTACGTCATGCAGAAGCAGCTGTCCTGCCAGAAGGCGTTGACGTAGTTGTTGCCGTAGTGCACGCGTGAGTACGCGCCGACGCCGTCGCCCCTGATGCCGGTGCGGCCGTGCACGTTCTTGAAGTAGTCCCAGGTGAGCGCGGCACCGAAGTGCGCGTCGGCGCCCGCGGTCTCCGCGTCGGACGGGGCGCCGTTGCCCCAGATGTCGTCCGTGCCCGAGAAGAGGGTGCCGGTGCCCGAGGAACCCCGGTTCAGGTTGTACGTCTTGTGGTTGCCCCGCGTGGTGTCGGTCAGCGTGAACGACGGGGCGGTGCCCAGGGTGACCTGGCCGCTGTACTGGGTGTTGCCCGTCCCCTCGTGGACGCCCTGCCACTCGAAGAGCTTCTCGCCGGTGGCGGCGTCGGTGACGACGTGCAGCTCGTTCGGGGTGCCGCCCTTCTGGACACCGCCGACGACCGTCTCGTACGCCAGGGTCGGCTTGTCGTTCGCCAGCCAGACGACCTTGCGCGGCGCGCGCTCCGTGGCGGCCTTCGTCGAGCCGTCGGCCTTCGCCACGGACAGCGCCTGCTTCGTGGCGGCGGCGGCCGGGACGTCGGCGTTGGTCTCGACGGACTTGAGGGCCGCCTTGGATGCCTTGCTGACCCCTTCGGTGGCGCCCGCCTTCGTGGTGGCGACGACGAGGTCACCGCCGAGGACGGGAAGGCCGGCGTAGGTGCGCTCGTAGCGGGTGTGCGTGGTGCCGTCACGGTCCTGGACGACATCGCGTACGACGAGCTTCTCCTGGGCGCCGAGGCCGAGTTCGTCGGCCGTCGCCGCCTTGGTGGCGTTGGCCTCGCGTATCAGCTCGGCGCGCTGGGCGGGCGAGAGGGCCTTGGGGAGCGCGCCGGGGTCGGCCTTGCCGGCGACCGGTGCCGCGGGTGCCGAGTCGGGGGCGGCGGCTGCGCTGCCGGCCTGGACTCCGACGGCGAGAAGTGCGGTGACAGCGATCAGAGCGCCGGTCGCGGTGATGCGGCGGCTGGGCGTGGGTCTCACGCGAACTCCTTCTGCGAGGGGGGTACCGGACCACGCTCGGGTGGGCGGCCCGGAAAATGCAGGAGCAAGTGCAGGAGCAAGTGCAGGAGCAAGGTGGAGCACGAGATGCGGAGCACGAGAAACGGAGCTGCTGTGCACGAGATGCGGAGCGGTGGTGCTCAGAACGGAGGAAGAGTCCCAGGAATCCGGCTTCTCTGTCAGGAGCGCGTCAACAAGTTGGCCGGAAATCGTCCGCTGCGCGAACTGCCGTGTTCGTTAAGCGAAATCCACGCCGCTGTTGCGGCGGTGTTACGCGGGCGTACGCCGGGCGACCGTGATGATCTCCGGACCCGCGTCGGTCGGCGGGCCGCGGTCCCGGTCGCCGCACCGCTCCTCGGCGACCGGCCCCGCCTCGGTGAGGAACGTGTCGGGCCGGCCTGCGCCGAGGAACCGCAGGCCGCTGTCGTTGTGTCGCGGGGCACGCTCTCCGGGGAGGACGAGACCGGTCCTGAAGGAGGCGATCTCCCCATCCACAGAACGGACTTGGCGATTCATCGGCATCGTGGCGGAGCCGCCGGCGCCCGGAGCCGGCACGTCCACGGGCGCGAGCGTCGTCCACGACTCCCACGCACGCGGGAGCGGAACGCGCGTCTCGAAACCGAACCGGCCACCATCGGTCGGAGCCCCGCGCACGGCGGCGAGCGCGGCGCGTGGCTCGTCGTCCCCGAGAAGAACCTGGAACGCGCGTCCGGTCATCACCACACAGTCGAACTCGCGCTCCCAGGAGGTGGATTCGAGGTCACCGAGAATCCACTCGATGTCCGATTCCGGCCGTCGGTTGGGCGGCCGTCGCCGGGCCCGGGACGGGGTGCGCGAATGCTCCCACAACGGGTGCGGGAGGGACATCGCGTTTCCGTCCGGCGGCTCCGCCCGCTCCCGTAGAGTCCTTGGCGCCACCGCTCCGTACAGGCCGAGCACAGCGGTTGACGAGGAGAGCGACCATGGAGCCCGAAGCCACCCCCGACCCCCTCGTGTACGCACCCGGAACGGGACGGCCCGTCCCCGAGGCCGAGCCCGAACTCGTGCGGCGTTGGCGGTCGCAGGGAGGCGAACTGGTCGAGCTGCTGTCCGAGGTGCGCGCGCGGTTCGGCGGCGTCGCCGCGTTCCGGCTCGGGCCCCACTCCCGCGACCTTGGGAAGACCCCGGGCCACTCCTGAAGCCGTGCCCGCGGCCCGGCGCTCCGGACGAACCTCACCCGCGCGACGCCAGGACGGCGGTCCGGGCGGTGTCAGGCCAGGCTGTCGCGCCACGCGCGGTGCAGGCCCGCGAACCGGCCGACACCGCCGATCAGTTCGGCCGGGGAGCCGTCCTCCACGATGCGGCCGTGCTCCATCACCAGCACCCGGTCCGCGATCTCGACGGTCGACAGGCGGTGCGCGATCACCACCGCCGTACGGCCGTCGAGCACGGTGTCCATCGCCCGCTGCACCGCCCGTTCGCCGGGGATGTCGAGGGAGCTCGTCGCCTCGTCCAGGATCAGTACGGAGGGGTCGGCGAGCAGCGCGCGGGCGAAAGCCACCAACTGGCGCTGGCCCGCCGAGATCCGGCCGCCCCGCTTCCGTACGTCCGTGTCGTACCCGTCGGGCAGCCGGCTGATGAAGTCGTGCGCGCCGATCGCCTTCGCCGCGCGCTCGATGTCGTCGCGCGTGGCGTCGGGACGGCCGATCGCGATGTTCTCGGCGACCGTGCCGGAGAAGAGGAACGCCTCCTGGGTCACCATCACGACGCCGCGCCGCAGTTCGGGGGTGTCCAGATCCCGCAGGTCGGTGTCGTCGAGCAGGACGCGGCCCTCGGTGGGGTCGTAGAACCGGGCCAGCAGTTTGGCCAGGGTCGACTTGCCCGCGCCGGTCGATCCGACGACGGCGACCGTCTGGCCTGCCGGGATCGTCAGGTCGAAGCGGGGCAGGACCTCGCCGCCCGTACGGTACGAGAAGCTCACCGACTCGAAGACGACCTCCCGGCCCGGACGCCCGCCCGTCAGCTCCGGCAGCGGGCGGGGGGCCGCCGCCTCCGGCACGGACGGGGTCTGGGCCAGCAGGCCCGCGATCTTCTCCAGCGACGCCGCCGCCGACTGGTAGGAGTTGAGGAACATCCCGAGCCGGTCGATCGGGTCGTACAGCCTCCGTAGGAAGAGCACCGACGCGGCAAGCACCCCGAGGGCCAGCGTGCCGTCGGCCACCCGATAGGCGCCCCACAGCACGATCCCGGCGACGGCGATGTTCGCGACGCCCCGTGAACCGACCACGTAGCGCGCCATTTCGAGGATCGCGTCGCCGTTGGTGCGCTCGTGGTGGTGGTTGAGCGCGTGGAAGTCGGCGTCGTTGGCGCCCTCGCGGCGGAACGCCTGTACGGGCCTGATGCCGTTCATCGTCTCCGCGAACTTCACGATGACCGCGGCGATGGCGGTGGAGCGCTTGCCGAAGATGGCGCCGGCCCGGTGCTGGTACAGCCGCACCAGCGCGTACAGCGGTACGAAGGAGAGCACGGCCAGCCCGCCGATGCCGAGGTCCAGATAGAGCAGCATCGCCGAGATGTAGACGAAGGCGAGCACGACCGCGATGAGTTCCTGAAGCCCTTCGGCGAGCAGCTCGCGCAGCGACTCGACGTCGGTGGTGGAGCGGGAGATCAGCCGGCCCGAGGTGTAGCGCTCGTGGAAGTCCACGCTCAGCGCCTGGGCATGGCGGAAGATCCGGCCGCGCAGATCCAGGAGCACGTCCTGGTTGACGCGGGCCGAGGCGCGGATGAAGGCGTACTGGAAGATCCCGGCTCCGGCGGCGCAGAGCAGATAGCCCACGGCGACCGCGACCAGCGGGCCGTTGTCGTCGGCACGGAAGGCGGGCACGCCGCGGTCGATGGCGTACGCGACGAGCAACGGGCCCGCCTGCACGGCGGCTTGCTGGAGCAGCAGGAACAGCGCGGCGACGGCGACCCTGCCGCGCCGGGCGCTCAACAGCGACCGAAGCAGCGCCCCGGTGGCACCGGGCGGCGCGGGCAGCGCGTCCTGGGCGAAGGGGTCGCCGTCCAAGGAGGCGGGTCCGTGCTCGACGGGGGAGTCGGGGGCGGGCGCGGCGGCACCACCCACCGTGCCGACGCCCGGGCCCTTGTCGGCGACCGT
>NZ_JARJHW010000274.1:0-6805 GCF_040560175.1 Streptomyces panacea | reverse complement strand
CGGAAGGTGCCGGCCACCCGCGCCGGGTCGTTGCGGAAGACCCCGCAGCCCCACGCCCCGAGCACCAGGCGCCGGTAGCCGCCCGCCACCGCCACCTCCAGGACCCGTTCGGCGCGCGAGGCGAGCGCGGCCGGAATACGAGGGGTCTCCTCGGGCCGGTCGCGCGCGACGATCCCGGCGTTCGGCGCGGGCGAGGTGAGGAAGCCGACGGTGAACGGGGCGTCGAGCAGCCGTCCCCGGTCGTCGCGGAAGACCGGTACGCCGGGCGAGTGGATCACCCGGTCGCTGTAGAACGGGCTGCGGTCGGCCCGGTGGTGCGCGTAGTAGTCCGGCGCGCGCAGCAGGGTGACGTAGAGCGCGGAGGCCCGGCACAGCGCCTCCTCCTGGGCCTGTGCGCCGTTCAGGTAGCCGCCGCCCGGGTTGCGTGCCGAGGCAAAGTTCAGGACCGCCACGGGGCCCGGCGCGGCCGAGGTCGCCCGCCGGGCGGCCTGGAGGCTGCTCTCGCCGGTGACCTCGAAGGATGTCGTACGGGAGGTGTCCGGGGTGACCGGCACGGGCTCCGGGCCGTACAGCCGGGTTCCCCCGGTCGCGGCGGCCAGCAGTGCCGTGAGCGGCACCTGGCGGCCGTCCTCGGCGCGGTACCCGCCCGCCTCGACGATCTCTTCGGTGTGCTTCGCGATCCCCCGCAGCCGTGCGCTCATGCCAGGCATCCTCGATGAGGAAACGCGCTCGGGGCAACCATGTTTCCCGCCCGTGGGGGCACTCTTGTGCGAAGCGGCGGGAGTGGCCTTAGGTTGGACAAAGCGCCCCGCCCCGAACCCCGGGACGGGGTCCGGTCACGGTCTTCGACAGGAGGATCCGGCCATGTCGTCGGACGAATTCGCAGCTGAGGGCCCGTCTCTCAACGAGGACGACGCCGAGGCGCTGCTGCGCGGCATATGTTTCAAGACAGGGCCGCCCCGCATCGTCGGTGTCGAACTGGAATGGCTCGTGCACGATCTGTACGACCCCGAACTGCCCGTTCGGACCGAGCGTCTCGACAAGGCCTTCGGCGGCCTTCGGGACCTGCCCCTGCGATCGGCGCTGACGTTCGAACCGGGTGGCCAGCTGGAGCTCAGCTCGGCGCCCGCCGCCTCCCTGATGGAGTGCGTCAACTCCACAGCCGCGGACCTCGTCGCCGTACGCCGCGAACTGCGTACGGCCAGTCTCACGCTCACCGGCCTCGGACAGGATCCGTGGCACTCACCGGCCAGGCTCCTCCAGGAGCCGCGGTACGACGCGATGGAGACCTACCTCGACCGGATCGGCCCCTCGGGCCGCGCCATGATGCGCGCGTCCGCCTCCGTCCAGGTGTGCCTCGACGCGGGGCACGAGGAGCCGGGCCCGCTCGGGTACGGCAGACGGTGGCAGCTGGCCCATCTGCTGGGCGCGGTGCTGGTGGCCGCGTTCGCCAACTCGCCCGTCCAGGCGCGCCGTACCACCGGCTGGCGTTCCACCCGGCAGGCGCTGTGGACGGACCTCGATCCGGCGCGCACCAAGTCGCCCGACATGCGGCGGGAGCCGCGCGCCGCGTGGGCGGCGTACGTGCTGGACGCGCCGGTGATGTGCGTCCGGACGGCGGACGGCCCCTGGGACGTGCCCGACGCGCTGCCCTTCCGCGAGTGGATCCGGTCGGGGCTGCCGCGCCCGCCTGTGCGCGCCGATCTCGACTACCACATCACCACCCTGTTCCCGCCGGTGCGCCCGCGCGGTCATCTGGAGCTGCGGATGATCGACGCCCAGCCGGGGACCGACGGCTGGATGGTGCCGCTGGCGGTGACCACCGCGCTGTTCGACGACCCCGAGGCCGCCGAGACGGTGTACCGGACGGTCAAGACGCTCGCCGAGACCGCGGGCGCCCTGCCCGCGCCGGGCAATCCGCTCTGGGTCACGGCCGCGCGCGACGGGCTCGCCGACCCCGAGCTGCACGCGGCGGCGGTGGAGTGCTTCGCCGTCGCGCAGCAGGCGCTGCCCCGCACGGGCGCCACCGAGGCCGTGCGGGAGGCCGTCGCGGCCTTCAACGAGCGGTATGTCGTGCCGGGCCGCTGCCCCGCCGACGATATGGACGTCCCCGCGACCGGGAAGGAACTGCGCACATGACCGAGAACGCCGGGACACCGGCCGGGACCGAGACGGCGGACGGGGCCTCGAACGAGACCACGGGCAAGACCACGGACGGGACCATGGACGGGATATCCGTCGAGGCGCTGCGGCGCCGGGCCGTCGACGCGCTGACCACCGCGCGCGCACGCACCGCGCTGCTCACCTCCTGCGTGGACGAGCCCGAACTGACCGCGCAGCACTCGCCGTTGATGTCGCCGCTGGTCTGGGATCTGGCCCACATCGGCAATCAGGAGGAGCAGTGGCTGCTCCGTACGGTCGGCGGCAGGGAGGCCGTCAGGCCGGAGATCGACTCGGTGTACGACGCCTTCGAGCATCCCCGGGCGCTGCGTCCCACGCTCCCGCTGCTCGCCCCCGCCGAGGCCCGCGCGTACGCCTCCGACATCCGGGGCCGGGTCCTGGACATCCTCGACAGCAGTCCGCTGCGGGGTGGCCCGCTGCTGGACGCCGGTTTCGCCTTCGGGATGATCGCGCAGCACGAACAGCAGCACGACGAGACGATGCTGATCACCCATCAGCTGCGTCGCGGCTCCGCCGCGCTCACCGCGCCGGAGCCGCCGGGCCCCGATCCCGTGGACGCGGCGGACCTGCCGGACGAAGTCCTCGTCCCGGCGGGGCAGTTCACCATGGGCACCTCGGCCGAGCCGTGGGCGCTGGACAACGAGAAGCCCGCGCACCACCGGCTCGTGCCGGCGTTCCACCTGGACACGGTGCCGGTGACCAACGGCGACTATCTGCGCTTCATCGAGGACGGCGGTTACAGCGACGAACGCTGGTGGGCCCCGGCCGGCTGGGACCAGATCCGTGAACACTCCATCGCCGCACCGCTGTTCTGGCGGCGGGAGGCCGGGCAGTGGATACGCCGCCGCTTCGGGGCGGTCGAGCCCGTCCCCGCCGACGAGCCGGTGCTGCACGTCAGCTGGTACGAGGCGGACGCGTACGCCCGCTGGGCCGGGCGCAGGCTGCCGACCGAGGAGGAATGGGAGAAGGCGGCCCGGCACGACCCGGCCACCGGCCGCTCGCGGCGCCATCCCTGGGGCGACGAGGACCCGACCCCCGAGCACGCCAACCTCGGCCAGCGCCATCTGCGGCCGGCGCCCGCGGGCAGCTATCCGCTGGGCGCTTCGCCGCTGGGTGTACGGCAGTTGATCGGCGATGTGTGGGAGTGGACGTCGAGCGACTTCCTGCCCTATCCCGGCTTCGTCGCCTTTCCCTACCGGGAGTACTCCGAGGTGTTCTTCGGCGGCGCGCACAAGGTGCTGCGCGGCGGCTCCTTCGCCGTGGACCAGGTGGCGTGCCGAGGCACCTTCCGCAACTGGGACCTGCCGGTGCGCCGGCAGATCTTCGCCGGATTCCGTACCGCCCGTTCGGCCGGGGACATCTGATGTGCCGTCATATCGCGTACGTGGGACCGCCGGTGGCGCTGCGCGAGGTGCTGATCAGCCCTGAGTACGGGCTGTACCGGCAGTCCTGGGAGCCGCGCAGACAGCGGTACGGGACGGTCAACGCCGACGGTTTCGGCGTCGGTTGGTACGCCGACGGCGACCCGGCGCCCGCGCGCTACCGGCGTACGGGGCCCATCTGGGGCGATCAGAGCGTCGTCGACCTGGCCAGGGTGGTCACGAGCGGCGCGGTGCTCGCGGCCGTGCGGGACGCCACCGAGTCGGGTTCGGACGGTGAGGCGGCGGCGGCGCCGTTCGCCTCGGGGCCCTGGCTGTTCAGCCACAACGGCGCGGTGCGCGGCTGGCCGTCGAGCCTGGCGTCGCCGGCCGCCACCCTCTCCGCCGCCGAACTGCTGTCGCTGGACGCCCGGACCGACTCGGCGCTCGTGTGGGCGCTGGCGCTGCACCGGCTGCGGGACGGCGACGGCATGGGCCAGGCCCTGGCCGACACGGTCCTGGAGGTGGCCGAGGCGGCGCCCGAATCCCGGCTGAACCTGCTGCTCACCGACGGTGAGACGGTCACGGCGACCGCCTGGGGCGACACGCTCTGGTATCTCACCGAGCCCGGCCGGAGCACCGTCGTCGCCTCGGAGCCGTACGACGACGATCCGCGCTGGCGCGAGGTCCCCGACCACACCCTGCTGGCGGCGACCCGCACCGATGTCCTGCTCACCCCTCTCAAGGAGCCCCCCGCGTGAGCCCGTACAGACTGACCCGCACCCTGCCCGAGGACGCCACCGACGCCGCGCTGCGCGCCGATGTGCTGCACGGGCTGACCCGAAGCCCCAAGTCCCTGCCGCCCAAGTGGTTCTACGACGCCAGGGGCAGTGAACTCTTCGAGGAGATCACCGCGCTCGACGAGTACTACCCGACGCGCGCCGAGCGGGAGATCCTGCTCGCCCGCGCGCCCGAGATCGCGGCGGCGACGGGGGCCCGCACGCTGGTCGAACTGGGCTCGGGGTCCTCGGAGAAGACCCGGCACCTGCTCGACGAGCTGCCCCTGCTGAGGAGTTACGTACCGGTCGACGTGAGCGAGAGCGCGCTCACCGGGGCCGCGGACTCGCTGCTCGCCGAGCGTCCCGACCTCCATGTGCACGCGCTCATCGCCGACTTCACGAAGGAACTGGCGCTGCCGGACACGCCGGGGCCGCGGCTGGTCGCCTTCCTCGGCGGCACGGTCGGAAATCTGCTCCCCGACGAGCGCGCCGACTTCCTGACATCGGTGCGCGCGATGCTCGTGCCCGGCGACGCGCTGCTCCTGGGGACGGACCTGGTGAAGGACGAGTCCGTACTGGTCAAGGCTTATGACGACGCGTCAGGTGTGACGGCCGCCTTCAACAAGAACGTGCTGGCTGTCGTCGACCGTGAGCTGGGCGCCGACTTCGACCCGGCGGACTTCGACCATGTGGCGCGCTGGGACGGTGAACAGCGGTGGATCGAGATGCGGCTCCGGGCACGCCGGGAACTCTCCGTGAAGATCCCCGAGCTGGATCTGGTGGTCACTTTCGAGGCGGGTGAGGAGATGCGTACGGAAGTGTCCGCGAAGTTCACTCAGGACAGTGTCCGCTCCGAACTGGCGGGGGCGGGAATGGAGTTGGCGCACTGGTGGACGGACAGGGCCGGGCGGTTCGCGCTGTCGCTGGCGACGGCGGTCTGAGGCGGAACGGTCCGGACAGGAGCGGTCCGAGCGACGGCCCGCTGCGCCGCGCGGGCCAGTGAGCGGCGGTCCGTGTGGCGCCCGGCGGGGATCAGGGGCAGTACCTCGATCTCCGCCGTGAGCCCGCGGGCCACCGCGATCCGCCACAGTGAGACGGCGAGCGGGTCGTCCCCGACGAAAGCGGCGGGACCCAGCGGGCGGTAGCCGATCCGTACGGGACGGACGGCCGCCCCCGCGTCCAGCGCGGCCTGGAAGACGGCAGCGGTGAAACGCCCCTGGTCCCGGCCGCACCAGGTACTGCCCTCGGGGAAGACGATCACCCGGGATCCGGCACGCAGGGCGTCCCGGATGTCCCCCACCGTCCCCGGCAGCGCGCGCAGCCGGTCGCGCTCCACGAAGAGCGTGCCGCCGAGTTCCGCGACCGTGCCGATGACGGGCCAGCGACGGATGTCGCTCTTGGCCAGCAACCGGCCGGGGAACAGGGCTGCGACGAGCGGGATGTCCAGCCAGGAGATGTGGTTGGCGACGACGAGCACCCCGCCGTGCGCCTCGGGCGTCGGGTCGCGCGCCGGATCCGGCGCGGCCCCCTCGATCCGGATGCGCACGCCGAAGTACCGGATCACCGTACGCGTCCAGACTCGCGTCAGCCGGTCCCGCGAACCGGCGGCGAGCAGGGCGGCCAACGGGAGGAGCAGGATCCCGACGACGACGGCGCAGAGACCGGCCAGCAGCCGCGCGCACGCGGCGACCGTGCCCCGGCGCGTGTCCTGGGACCGGAGGGCGCACAGCTGCGGGGTGCAGGGCGCCGTGGGCAGCCAGGCGCTCATCGCGCCGGGGCGAGCGAGAGGAAGTGCCGCAGGTAGCGCGGGTTGGTGCGGCGCAGCGACAGCAGGACGTACAGGTCGGCCACCCCGAACTCCGGGTCGTGCGCGGGCGCGCCGCAGACCCAGGCGCCGAGCCGCAGGTAGCCGCGGAGCAGCGCGGGGAGTTCGGCGCGTGCGGCGGGCACGGAGGCGCTGTCCGGGGTCCAGAGGCGGTGCGGGGTGACCCAGTACTCCTCCGGAGCGAGGTTGCGGTCCTTGACGGTGTTCCAGGTCGCCGACGCGAGGGCGCCGCCGTCGCTCAGCGGGATGGAGCAGCAGCCCGCCATCCAGTTGTGGCCGGTGCGGGTCATGTAGCGGGCGAGTCCGGCCCAGATCAGGGCGATGACGGCGCCGTTGCGGTGCAGGGGGTGGACGCAGGAGCGGCCGACCTCCACCAGGTCGTCGCGTATGTGGTCGAGCCGCTGGAGGTCGAACTCGCTCTCGGAGTAGAGCCGTCCGGCGACGCGGGCGCGGTCGGGCGGCAGCAGGCGGTACGTCCCCACGACCTCGCCGGTCTCGGCCTCGCGTACCAGCAGGTGGTCGCAGTGGGCGTCGAAGGCGTCGCCGTCGAGGCCGGGCTCGGGCCCGTCGACCAAGGCGCCCATCTCGCCGGCGAAGACCAGGTAGCGCAGGCGCTGGGCGGCGCGTACGTCCTGCTGGTCGCGGGCGAGGGAGACGACATA
>NZ_JARJHW010000273.1:0-6934 GCF_040560175.1 Streptomyces panacea | reverse complement strand
GAGACAGGTTCGGCGGGTCGGGGAGCCGGTGCCCGCTCGACGGGTGCCTGTTCGACCGGGGCGGGGGGCGGCGGGGTCGGTGCCACCGGAGCCGGGGCCGGCTGCGCCGCGGGTACGTACGGCGCCGGTGCGTCCCGTACGCGCTCCTCCGCCCGCGCGGCGGCCCGCTCCTCCGCCGACTCCTCCGCCCGCTCGCGAGCCCGCTCCTGTGCCCGCTCGCGTTCCCGGAGCCGTACCGTACGCAGCGCCCGCCAGCGGGTCACCACACCCAGCACGAACACCGTCAGCACGGCCGCCACCATCAGCTCGCCGATGAACAGGCCCCAGAACAGGCCGTATCCGGACAGCTCGCCCGGCGGGGTGTCCGGCCAGGCCGCCGGGAGGTCGTCCGGGGCCGAGACCAGCTGCCGTACCGCCATCGGCGTACGCATGAAGGTCACCGAGTCCGGCCACGAGCCGTGCGCGAAGAGCGCGGCGAAGCCCGTCGCCGTCCACGCGAACAGTGTGACCCCGAGCAGAAAGCCCAGCACGCCCAGGATCAGTCCGTCCGGAACCCCGCGCTGTTCACCGGGTCCGGCCCCGGATCCGCCACCAGCCGCCACGCCGCTCAGGCCACCGTCGACTCGGAGGACGCGTTCAACCGCTGCTGCTCCATGAGGATCGCGCGCTGTTCCGCCTCCCATTCGGCGGCCCGTACGTCGTCGGGCAGCCCGCCGGTCATGGCGTCGGCGGCGTCCGAGGCGTCGGAAGCCTGGCTGTTCTCCGTCATCGCGCGGTCGGTGAAGACCAGGGGGCGTTCGGCCTCGGTGACCAGGTGTTTGACCACCTGGACATTGCCGTTGACGTCCCACACCGCGATACCGGGCGTGAGGCTCGGGATGATCTCGACCGCCCAGCGCGGCAGCCCGAGGACCTGGCCGGTGGCCCGTGCCTCGTCCGCCTTCTGGGCGTAGATCGTTCTGGTCGACGCCATCTTGAGGATGGCGGCGGCTTCCTTGGCGGCGGCGCCGTCGACCACGTCGGAGAGGTGGTGGACGACCGCCACGAACGAAAGGCCCAGCCGGCGGCCGAACTTGAGGAGCCGCTGGAACAGCTGTGCGACGAAGGGGGAGTTGATGATGTGCCAGGCCTCCTCGACCAGGAAGATGCGCTTCTTCCGGTCGGGGCGGATCCAGGTGTGCTCCAGCCAGACGCCGACGATCGCCATCAGGATCGGCATCGCGATCGAGTTGCGGTCGATGTGCGAGAGGTCGAAGACGATGAGCGGCGAGTCCAGGTCGATACCGACGGTCGTCGGGCCGTCGAACATGCCGCGCAGGTCACCGTCGACGAGCCGGTCCAGGACGAGGGCGACGTCCAGGCCCCAGGCCCGTACGTCGTCTATGTCCACGTTCATCGCCTCGGCCGACTCCGGCTCCGGGTGGCGCAGTTGCTCCACGATGTCCATCAGGACGGGCTGGCGCTCGACGATCGTGGAGTTCACGTAGGCGTGCGCGACCTTGAGGGCGAATCCGGAGCGTTCGTCCAGGCCGTGGCCCATGGCGACTTCGATGATGGTGCGGAGCAGGGCGAGCTGCCCGGTCGTGGTGATCGCCGGGTCGAGCGGGTTGAGCTTGATGCCGCCGTCCAGGGCCGCCATCGGGTCGAGCCGGATGGGGGTTATACCCAGCTCCTGCGCGATGAGGTTCCACTCGCCGGCGCCGTCCTCGCCCTGGGCGTCGAGCACGACGACCTGGCGGTCGCGGAAGCGCAGCTGCCGCAGGACGTACGTCTTCTCCAGCGCCGACTTGCCGTTGCCGGACTCGCCGAGGACCAGCCAGTGGGGGGCGGGGAGTTGCTGACCGTACAGCTGGAAGGGGTCGTAGATGTAGCCCTTGCCGCTGTAGACCTCGCGGCCGATGATGACGCCCGAGTCGCCGAGGCCGGGGGCCGCGGTCGGCAGATAGACGGCCTGCGCCTGGCCGGTCGACGTACGGACCGGGAGCCGGGTGGTCTCCACCTTCCCGAAGAGGAAGCTGGTGAAGGCGTCCGTGAAGGCGGACATGGGATCTCGCATCACAGGCCCCTATCAGCGGCGGTCGTCGGTCGGCGGAGGGTGCTCATCGGCGGATGCCGGTGGCGAACGGCAGGGTGTTCACGAACGCCCGGTGGTGCTCGCGGTCGCACCACTCCAGCTTCAGATACGACTTGCCGGCCGACGCCCGGATCGTCCGCTTGTCCCTGGCCAGGGCCTCGGGCGAGCGGGACGACACCGTGATGTATCCGACGATGTTGACGCCCGCCGCACCGCTGGCGAGATCTTCACCGCGCTGGTCGAGCCGGCCGTGGGCCGCGATGTCGCGCGGGTCGACGGTGCGGTTCATCTTGGCGGCGCGGCTCGCGTCGGCCTCGTCGTTCGTCTTCTCCGTGAGCATCCGTTCGATGGCGACCTCGGTGGGCTCCAGGTCCATGCAGACCGCGACCGTACGGATCACGTCGGGCGTGTGGACGAGCAGCGGGGCGAGGAAGTTGACGCCGACCGGGGTCATCGGCCACTCCTTCACCCAGGCCGTGGAGTGGCACCAGGGTGCGCGGGTGGACGACTCGCGGGTCTTGGCCTGGAGGTACGTGGGCTCCATGGCGTCCAGCTCGGCCGGCCAGGCGTTTCTCTTCGTCATGGCCTGGATGTGGTCTATGGGGTGGTCCGGGTCGTACATCGAGTGCACGAGGGAGGCCAGCCGGGCCTGTCCGAGCGGCTGCCGGACGCGGATGTCGGCCTCCGCGAGACGGGCACAGATGTCGGTGAGCTCGCGGGCCATGACGACGGCGAGACCGGCGTCCTTGTCGAGCCTGCGGCCCCGGCCCTTGCCGCCGGCGGCCTGGCGGGTGGCGCGGGCCATGGCCTGGCCCTCGGAGGCCAGTTCGCGGGTGTAGTGCATGCAGGCCACGAGGTAGGCCCGGTGCTGCTCGCTGGAGGTCGAGACCATGGACTGGAGTTGCTCGTACGACTCCTGGAGCCAGCCCGGGGACGCGGAGTCGCCGCGCTGGGCGACGTCCTTGGCGTGCGCGTCGGGGTCGGCGGGGAGCGTACGGGCGAGCATCTGGAGGCGGGTGACGAAGCCGTCGCCGTTGGCGACATGCTTGAGGAGCGTGCCGAAGCGGTCGACGAGCGCTTCCTGGTCCTCGCTGTCGCGCAGGCCGACGCCGGGGCCCTCGATCTCGATGGCGGCGGTGACGGTGCGGCGGTCGGCGTGGAGCAGTACGGCGATCTCGTCCGGACCGAAGGGCGCGGCCAGCCAGTTGATCCGCCCGATACCGGGCGGCGGGCCGACCTCGACCTCACGGCCGTCGGCCGCGGTGCCGGACTCCATCGCGGCGGAGCGGTAGGTGGTGCCGTTGCGCAGGGTCCGTTTGAAACTGCGGTTGATCTCGAACCACTTGTAGATGGTGCGGTGCTTGTACGGGACGTACACCGCGGCCAGCGCGAGGAGCGGGAACCCGAGCAGCGTCACGATCCGCAGGGACAGGACGGGGACGATGAGCCCGCTCATCATGCCGAGGAACGCGCCGGCGATGATCAGCGCGATCTCGCCCGTCTCACGGTTCTTGCCGACGATCGCGTTCGGCCGCGCGCGGCCGATGAGATACGTACGGCGGGGCGCGATGGGATGGGACTGAATCGTCAACGCCCTCCCCCTCCTGTGCTGTTGTTACCGGTTCCGCGATTGCCGTGGCTGCTGCGGCTGCTGTGGGGGGTGCCGCTGGTGGGGCTGCTGGGACGGGGCGCGGAGGCGGGCGAGGGGACGCCGCCACCTCCGCCGCCGCTGCCGCCCGATGAGGGGCGGCTGCTGTGGGCGGCGACACCGCCGGAGACGGGGTTGGACGGGCGTGCCCCGCCACCACCGCTTTCACCGCCGCCGCCTCGGCCACTGTGGGTCTTGATGCCCTGCGAGACGACACCGGCGGGCGAACTGATCACGGCGGCGGCCCGGCCGCCGTCGGTGGACAGCTTGGCGTTGCTGCGGGCGCTCGCGATCTCGTCGCCGAAGCCGGGGACGAAGCGGTAGATCATGGCGGACGCGAAGATCGCGAGGAGGATGATGGCGAGCCCGGAGACGACGGCCGAGAACGAGTCGGGCCCGTCGTCGGACGACGTCAGCGCGCCGGCGAGGCCGAGGACGATGACGATCACGGGTTTCACCATGATGACCGCGATCATGAGCCCGGCCCAGCGGCGTACATGGCCCCACATGTTCTTGTCGACGAGCCCGGCGTAGACGACGACGCCGAGGAGGGCGCCGACGTAGAGCAGGATCGCCCGGATGAACAGCTCCAGATAGAGGATGCCGGCCGCGAGGATCGTCACGAGGGACACGACGATCAGCATGATCGGCCCGCCGCCGATCTCGGTGTCCTTCTTCAGCGCCTCGGAGAACGTCCCGAAGAACACATCGGTCTGCCCACTGGTCCCGCCGGCGATCACTTCGGTGACGCCGTCGGTGGCGGAGACGAGGGTGTAGAGGATGAGCGGCGTGAAGGCGGAGGCGAGGACGGTGAGCCAGAGGAACCCGATGGCCTCGGAGATGGCGGTGGTGAGGGGGACGCCGCGGATGGCGCGCTTGGCGACGGCGAGGAGCCAGAGGATGAGGGTGAGGATGGTGGCGGCGGCGAAGACGACGGCGTACTGGGAGAGGAAGGCGGTGTTGGTGAAGTCGACCGTGGCGGTCTCCTTCACGGCCTTGGAGAGGGTGTCCACGGTCCACGCGGCGGCGTCGGCGCAGCCGCGCGCGAGGGAGGTGAGGGGGTCGAGGGCGCTGGTGGGGTCGTTGAGGGGGGAGTTGTTGCTGCTGCTGCCGGCTTCGCCGTTGTCGCAGAAGTCGCGGGCGGGGCCGACGATGAGGTCGCAGTTCTCGTCGTTGGACGGCGTGGGTGTGGGCGAGGGGGTCGGCGCTGCGACGGCCCGTGTCGCCAGAAGCACCGCAGAGGTCTGCACCACGGCGAGAACACCGGCGATCTTGAGCGAGAGGCGACGGCTACCGGGCATAGGTGAAGCCTCCGTACTCCTCGACAGCTTTCGCGATCTCATCGGCGTTGGAGGCCGTACGGTCCGCGTTGACCGGTGCCGGACCGTCCTTCTGGGCAAAGCTCTCGACCTTCCAGTCGTCGCCCACCCACTGAAGCTTGAGCGTCATGGTGAACCAGTCGTTGGTCACCGGATTCGTAGAACTGACGCCGGCCGTGCCGAACACGCCCGTGCACCAGACCTCCACGGTGGCGGAACTGTCCGTGAACTGCGTGACCTTGGTCCCGACCGGAGCCGTACGTGAGACGTAGGTCAGGCCCTCGGCGGCGTTGCCGTTCTCGTCGAGACCGATCTTGTCCAGGAATGCTTTGTCGTACGCCGCGTCGAACTTCGCTTCCAGGTCCGCCGCCTTGTCGGGCGCGAAGAGCTGACGCATGATCTGCTCGCGGGCCGCGGGGCGCAGGATGTCGGCGGACACCAGAGCCACCGCGTAATTCGCCGCCGCACTCTCCGCCCCCTGCTCATCCTTCGCGAACCCCGACGGAATCCCCCCGCTCTTCCCCGTCACCGGCTTCACCCCCGACGCCGACGTCGGTTCCGAGCCCTGCGCTCTGTCGTCGCCGCCGCCGGCGCCCGACGCGCCGGAGTCGCCGCCGCCCCCGCGGTTCGCGAACGCGATAGCCGCGATCAGCAGCACCACCACACCCACCACCGCGATGAGCGAGCGCGAGCTCCGCTGGGGCCGTCGGCCGCCCCCGTAACCGTCGCCGCCCCCGCCGTCCGGCAGGCGTGTCCGTGTCTGGCCCATCCCGCCGAAGCTGTCGTCCGTCGTACGGCCCGGGTCGCCCCCGTGGCCGTGCTCATCGCCGAAGCTCATGCCGCGTCCGCCCCCTCGACCGGTTCAACCGTGTGCATTTCCGCTTGCGCTACCGCGTACGACGGTAGCGCTGGTTTCCGCGCGGGCGCGGTGTGGTGACTCGACATCAGGGAGACGCAACCTCGGCGGATGGGCGCGCGGACGGATGGTGTTGAGAGTGGACCGGCGTACGGGCGTACCCGGTGCGGATCGGACATGGCCGATATGGCGCTAAACGGCCATCCCGTACACAATCGTGAAGACTGTCCCGAGGGACCCGATGATGAAGACGCCGGTCAGGCCGGCCACGATCAGGCCCTTGCCCTGCTCCGCGCTGAAGGTGTCCCGCAGCGCGGTCGCGCCGATACGCTGCTTGGCGGCACCCCAGATCGCGATGGCGAGACAGAGCAGGATGGCGATGGCCATCACGACCTCGACAATGATGCGAGCCTCGGTGCCCAGGTTCCCGAAGGGCCCCCAGCTCGGAGCGATACCACCGATGATGGTGTTGATGTCGCCCTTCTCGGCTTCCACGTCCATGCAACTCACCGCCCCTGTTGGGTTGTTAAGTGCCCGCGCCCGGCGGCACGGATCGCCTTCTATCTTCGCTGATGGAACCGGCCTCGTATGCCGACTTGGCGGGTCTCTTTACCCGATCCCCGCACGTTTGACCGATCCGACTGTCCTGACCTGCGTCGTGAACCGGAGTATGCGGGTACGCGTATGGTCACTCTGTGTATCACGGAGGGTGACTCCGGGCAATGATTGGCGTTGTGCACTCTTGAGCCCGCCGCGGTTTTGCGACCGTGCGCCATCCGTGCGCCGCCCGCGGGCGAGAGGCGGGCCCACCGTACGAGTGAACCCGCGCGGGGTGCCGCGCCGTTGCTGAAGGCGCCCGATGCCAACGGGGGACGGGCCTTCCGCCCTCCCGTAGCCGCGCGGCCGGTTCGTCCCCCTCTTCTCCGCGGACCATCGACCCCTTCCCGGGTTGGGACAGTGCCACCCGACATCCCGGACAACAGAGGACAGGGGCGGGTGGCATGGCGGGCATGGCGGGCTATTCGGGCGGTTTGCAG
>NZ_JARJHW010000272.1:0-7229 GCF_040560175.1 Streptomyces panacea | reverse complement strand
CCAACTCCCGCGACCCGACCTCCACCGCGCCGGCCCGCACCGCGTCCCCGTACCGATGCGCCGGTACGTCGTAGTGGTCCCGCTCGAAGGCCCGTGCCGGACACCCGATCCCCGCCGCGAACGTGTGCAGTTCCTCGTACGACACATCGCTCACCAGGTGCGACCACAGCCGCCCGTGCCCCGGCCAGGTCGGCGGATCGATGTATACGGTCATGTCACCCGGCCCCCAGAACAGCGCCCAGCGACCCCACCGGGGCCACCACCACCGCCGCTTTCCCGCACACCCAGTGCGGATCCGCCCCCAACTCGGGCTCCACCTCCAGCGCGTGCGGCCCGCCCTCCGCCGCCAGTTCTGTGCGGGACTTGCCGCAGACGGGGCAGAGCGGCCACCGCCCGTGCGTTTCCAGGAGGGCGTCCTGTACGTCCTGGGCGATCAGCCCGGCGACGTACTCGACCCCCTCCGGCCACTGCTCCACCCACCACCGCCGGTGCACGACGGCGTCCTCCACCAGTGAGACGACCTCGGCGCGCGCGACGTCACCCGCCGCGAGATCGGCGAGGACCAGGGCGCGTGCGCTGTGCAGCGCCTGTTCCAGGGGGCTCATGTCTTCCATGCCCCCATTGTCGTATGCTCGAAGCCTCACACGCGTGTGAGGCTTCGAGCATACGGCGTGGGATCGAAGGGGCGAACACGATGCGTATCGGTGAACTCTCTGACCGCACCGGCACCTCCCGCCGCCTCCTGCGCTACTACGAGGAGCAGGGCCTCATCGTCTCCACCCGCTGCGCGAACGGCTACCGCGCCTACGACGAGCCGACCGTCGACCGGGTGATCCAGGTCCGAGGGCTGCTCGACGCCGGTCTGCCGACCCGCATCATCAAGCAGATCCTCCCGTGCCTCGACAAGCCGAGGGTCATCCATTTCCAGGACGCGACCCCGGAGATGCTGTCGACGCTCGAAGTCGAGCGCGACCGTATGACGCAGCGCATCAACTGCCTCATCCGCAACAGGGACGCGGTCGCGGAGTATCTGGACACGGTCCGCGAGACGGCCGCTCCCCAGGGCCGAACAGCCCTCGACACCCTTGACGCCACCACCGCCTGAAATTATCTTTCACTCGTGACCAGTGACGTGAAGGAAATTTACAGCGGCGGCGCCCCTCCGGCCCCCGCCGCCCTCGCGGCCAAGGTGCGCACGCTCGCACCCTCCATGACGCGCTCCATGCAGCGCGTCGCAGAAGCCGTGGCGGCCGACCCCGCGGGCACGGCTGCCCTCACCGTCACCGGTCTCGCCGAACTCACCGGTACGAGTGAGGCCACCGTCGTCAGGACCGCCCGCCTCCTCGGCTACCCCGGCTACCGCGATCTGCGTCTCGCCCTCGCCGGCCTCGCCGCCCACCAGGAGTCCGGCGCGGCTCCGGCGGTCACCGCCGACATCGCGGTCGACGACCCGATCGCCGACGTCGTCGCCAAACTGGCGTACGACGAGCAGCAGACCCTCGCCGACACGGCGGCCGGGCTCGACACCGTCCAGCTCGGCGCCGTCGTCACAGCCGCCGCCGCCGCGCGCCGCATCGACATCTACGGCGTCGGCGCGAGCGGTCTTGTCGCCATGGACCTCGCGCAGAAGCTCCTGCGCATCGGCCTGATAGCCCACGCGCACAGCGATCCGCACCTCGCCGTCACCAACGCCGTCCAGCTCCGCCCGGGCGACGTGGCCATCGCGATCACGCACTCCGGCTCCACCGGGGACGTCATCGAGCCGCTGCGCGTCGCCTTCGACCGGGGCGCGACGACGGTCGCGATCACGGGGCGCCCTGACGGGGCGGTGTCGCAGTACGCGGACCACGTCCTCACCACGTCCACGGCCCGCGAGAGCGAGCTGCGGCCGGCGGCGATGTCCAGCCGTACGAGTCAACTCCTCGTCGTGGACTGCCTGTTCATCGGTGTCGCCCAGCGGACGTACGAGACGGCCGCACCCGCGCTCGCCGCGTCCTACGAGGCACTGGCGCACCGCCACACGCCGCGCACGCGCTGAATCGCGCACCTGCTCGACCGCACCACCGTCAACGGGGCTTCCTCAGGTTTCTGCCAGCTCGCCAGAAAGAGCCGCTTCTCCATGACCTCCATGCCCACCGACGCCTCCTCGACGTCCGGCGCCGGAACATCTCACACCGCGTACGGCGAACTCCGGGCCGAACTCGCGACCCTCACCACCGAGGCGTTCCGCCCCGAACTCGCCGAGATCGACCGCCGTCCCACCGAGGACATCGCCCGCCTCATGAACGGCGAGGACCAGACCGTCCCGGCCGCCGTCGCCGCGCATCTCCCCCGTATCGCCGCCGCCATCGACGCGACCGCCGAGCGGATGGCCCGTGGCGGCAGGCTGATCTACGCGGGCGCCGGCACGGCCGGCCGCCTGGGCGTCCTGGACGCCAGCGAGTGCCCGCCCACCTTCAACACCGACCCGTCGGAGGTCGTCGGCCTGATCGCGGGCGGCCCCGGCGCGATGATCAAGTCCGTCGAGGGCGCCGAGGACTCCAAGGAACTGGCGGCGTCCGACCTGGACGAGCTGAAGGTCGACGTGAACGACACGGTCGTCGGCATCTCGGCGTCCGGCCGCACCCCGTACGCGGTCGGCGCGGTCGAGCACGCGCGCGCACTCGGCGCGCTCACCATCGGTCTGTCCTGCAACGCGGACAGCGCGCTCGCGGCTGCCGCCGAGCACGGCCTGGAGATCGTGGTGGGCCCCGAACTGCTCACGGGATCAACCCGGTTGAAGGCCGGTACGGCGCAGAAGCTGGTCCTCAACATGATCTCGACGATCACGATGATCCGTCTGGGCAAGACGTACGGAAACCTGATGGTCGACGTCCGCGCGTCCAACGAGAAGCTGCGGGCCCGCTCCCGCCGCATCGTCGCCCTCGCGACGGGCGCGCCGGACGAGGAGATCGAGTCGGCGCTGTCGGCGACGGACGGCGAGGTGAAGAACGCGATCCTCACCATCCTCGGTGCGGTGGACGGCCCCACGGCGGCGGGGCTGCTGGCGGATTCGCACGGGCATCTGCGGGCGGCGCTCCAGGCGTCGAAGGGGCCCGGCTCCACATCCCCCGTGGGCTGAGGGCTGTCCCGTGATCCCCACGGGGCGGCCCAGCCCTTAGCCTCGGGCCATGGCACTCGAATGGGAACAGCTCTCCGTCGACGCCACCGACCCGGTCGCCCTGGGCCGCTGGTGGTGTGAGGCCCTCGGCTGGACCGTGGTGGACGACTCTGCCGAGGAGTACGAGATCCGTCCGGCGCCCGACCGGCTGCCCGGCCTGATCTTCGTACCCGTACCGGAGGGAAAGACCCTCAAGAACCGTCTCCACCTGGACTTCCGCCCCGACGACCGGGACGCGGAGGTCGAGCGCCTCCTGGCACTCGGCGCCCACCACGCGGACGTCGGGCAGCGGGGGGACGAGCCGTGGGTGGTGCTCGCCGACCCCGAGGGCAATGAGTTCTGCGTGCTGGGCGAGCGGTCCACGAGCTGACCGCGACCGCCGGCGCCGTCACCCCGCGCGGACCCTCCTCGCTCGCGGCAATCGTGTCCGCGTTCAGCTGATCGCGTCGATCTCCACCTCGACGAGCCACGCGGGGTCGATGAAGCGGGACACCTCCACGACGGTGCACGCGGGCCGGATGTCGGCGAACCGCTCACCGTGCGCACGGGCGGCCTCCCTCCACCGGGTGACGTCGGTCAGCAGGAGGCGGGTCCGTACGACGTCCCCCAGCCCGACCCCCGCCTCTCGCAGCGCGCGTTCGGCGATGTCGAGGCACCGTACGGTCTGCGCGTAGACGTCACCGGGCCCGACGGTGGAACCGTCGTCCCCGATCGGAGCCGTACCGGCGACGGCGACAAACGACCCGACCCGCACCGCCCGCGAGAACCCGATCTCCGGCTCCAACGGGGATCCGGAACCAACCACGTGCCGTACGTCTTCCATACCGTTCCTTCTCTTCCCTCTCTCCGTCCCACTCGTTGAAGACGAAGCCGCCCGATCAGCGGGTCCGGAGCCAGTCGGTCAGCCTGTCGACCGCCACGTCGGCGACGACCTTGAGCTGGCGGGCCGTCCGTTCCAGTTCGTCCTGCAACTCGCTCTGCCCTGCCGGGCCTTTCGCCTCCACCCGCACAGCCGTGCCCCGATAGCCGATCGGCCCCTCGTCGACCCGCTGGTAGAAGCCCACGAAACCGGACCCGTCAGCTTGCAGGCAGATCGAGCCGCCGTTCGTGCGCTGGTCCCGCCATGTGACCCGCTCCACCGCGGCCCCGCCGTGGTCCACCAGGATGCGCAGGTCACCGGAGGTGTGCCAGCCGCCGCCCCAGCCCTCCTCCGTCCGGAAGTGGTGCGCAGGCGTATCGGCGGTGCCCTCGGGGAAGGTCCAGCGGCCGTCCAGCCGACCACGGAACTCGGCCGTTGTGCCGTCCGCGCCCCGGTGGTGGCCGAGGAAGTCGGTCATGGCGGACTGGAAGCTGGCCGCGCCCTCCGTACCGTCGACGCCGCGCCACGAGACCTGCGCGGGCAGGGAGCCCTCACCCCGCTCGACGTAGAGGCGCAGTCGGCCGGCGTCCGTCCAGTCGGCCGCGCCGACCGCACGGCGCTCCGTACGGAAGGCGAACACCGCGCGCTCCGCCGCCTTCGCGCCCATCGCCCGCTCGGATCGGTCCCGCTCGTACACCGAGTCGAGCGTGATCCGGTAGAGCCAGAACATGGTGGCGGCCTCGGAGGAGCTGCGCACCGTCACGGTGTTCGTCCCCTCCCGCAGCAGCTCGCCGGGCACCGCGAACACCATCGTCTGGGGCAGGTCGCCGCCTCCGGGGAGCGTCAGGGACTCCACCAGCGCATGGCCGTTGACCTCGATGTCCATCGGTGCGAAGCCGGGCGAGCCCCCCCGCTTGGACACCAGCGCCGTCACCTTCAACGTCGCCTCGACGAACGTCTCGCCCGCCTCCACCCCGAAGTCCAGCGTGGCGCTCCCGCCCGCGCCGAGATGGACGTGGTTCCCGCCGAACCCGCCACCGTCGGTGCGTACTTCTGCGTTGCCGCACAGCGGCGGGGACACCGAGAAATCCGCGAAGGTCGCTTCCATACGCCAGGACTCTAGCGGCGCCCTCTGACAACGCCCCGGCCCACGCCCCGGCCACGGTGCGGACCGTGACCGAGGCGTACGCGGCGGCCGTGCACGGCCCCTCATATCAGCTGCTCGACCAATCAACCGCTCAACGCAGCT
Organism: Streptomyces panacea; assembly: GCF_040560175.1. NCBI lineage: Bacteria > Bacillati > Actinomycetota > Actinomycetes > Kitasatosporales > Streptomycetaceae > Streptomyces > Streptomyces panacea. The sequence continues at coordinate 1,961 of NZ_JARJHW010000272.1, read as the reverse complement.
GCACAGCAACCGCGTTGTACGTCGTCTCCGGCGTCGGGGTCGTCGTGAAGCGGGCGTTGACGAGGTAGAGGCGGTTGCCGAGGCGCGCCGCCGTCGTCGGGACGTCGAAGCGCGGGTCGGTGACGGTGCGCCGCAGCGTCGCGGTGGTGGCGCGGGCGTCGAGGTCGAACACGGTGATGAGGTTGAGGCGGTTCTGCACCACGTACAGCGTGCTGCCGACGCGCAGCAGCCCGTCGCCGTTGATGACGTTCGCCGCGCCCTTGAGGGTGATGGTCGTGGCGTGCCCGGTCTTCGGGTCCACCCGGAACAGCTTGCCGATCGGGCTGTTGACGACGATCAGCGCGCGGCCGTCCGGGGTCGTCTCGATGCCGTTGGCGCTGATCCCGGTGGGCGCCTGCTCCCACTCACCGCCGAGCGGGACACTCCGCAGGTCCGCCGTCCCCCCGCGCTTGCCGCCGCGCGGGACGGTGTAGAGGACGGGGGCGTTCGAGTCGGTGAACCAGGCCCGGTCGCCGTACAGGATCACGTCGTTGACGAAGCCGGCCGTCGTCGGTTGATACGTGGCGGTGAGCCGGTTCGTACGGGTGTCGAGCACCCGGATGGATCCGCTCACGCCGCCCGAGATGTAGAGCAGCCCGTCGCGGTCGAGCTTCAGACCCGTGGTGGCCCCGCCGGTCGCGCCCTCCAGGACGGTCCGGCCCTCGCCGGTGCGCAGGTCGGCGCGGCGGATCGAACCGTCCGCGAGGGAGCCCATATAGGCGTACGGGCCGCTGCCGATGGCGATGCCCTCCGGGCGGAAGCCGTTGGGCAGCGGGAAGTCGGTGGGCCAGGAGGGGCGGCCGGGGCGGGTGTGCTCAGCGGCCGAGGCCGTGGCCGTACCGGCACCGAGCGCGAACGTGACGGCCACGGCGCCGCCGAGCACGGCGCGGCGGGAGAGACGGGAAGAGTCGGGGGGTGTCAGAGACATGGCGTCGAGCCTCCGGGGCTTCTGGGGTGCCTGGGGACAGGGACAACTCCGGTGCGCTATGCGCACGTAACGCGCCGCGCCCGCCACCGAGTTCCCGGTGCGGAAACGGCTCCCGCCCGGCTGTAGCCTCGGCGGCATGTCAGCGAATGATCGGGAGACCATGTCCGGCGAGGTGGGCGGGGTGGGCGAGACGCCCGAGGCGACCGGGGCAGCCGAGGTGACGGGGTGGCTGTCGCGGAACTCCGTACCCCTGAGCGGCGGCCTGACCGCCGGCGCGCCCACCGCCGACCTCCAGCCGCTCAAGGAAGTCCTCGACGGTGTACGGATCGTGGGGCTCGGCGAGTCCACCCACGGCACACGTGAGTTCTTCCAGCTCAAGCACCGGCTGCTGGAGTATCTGGTGACGGAGCTGGGCTTCACGACGCTGGCCATGGAGGCGAGCGCGTCCGCCGGTCCGGCCGTCGACGCGTACGTACGGGGCGGTGTCGGCGACCCCGCGCAGGTGCTGACCGGGCTGGGGTTCTGGACCTGGCGGACCGAAGAGGTCCTGGACATGATCGAGTGGATGCGCGCGTACAACGACGGCCGCCCGGCGGACGAGCAGATCCGTTTCGCCGGCATCGACCCGCAGCGCTCCGGGGATTCGCTGGCGGTGCTCGAAGCGTTCCTGACCAGCGTGGCGCCGGACCGGCTGCCCGCCCTGCACTCCACGCTCGGCATCCTCGCCAACGCGTATCCGGGGTCGCGTCCTGACCCCGGGCAGAAGCTGATGCACGAGGCGGAGAAGCTGCTGGAGTACGTGCGCGGGTACGAGGACACCCCGGCCGGGGCCGTGGCGGTGCGGCACGCCCGGATCCTGGTCCGGGCCGCCGATCTGGTGACGCGCAACGGACAGCACCCGGACCCGGAGCGGACGGTCTCGGCGGCACGCGACCGGTACATGGCCGAGGCGGTCGAGGAGATCCTGGACCGCTCCGCCGCCCCCGACCTGTCT
>NZ_JARJHW010000271.1:0-7287 GCF_040560175.1 Streptomyces panacea | reverse complement strand
AAGAGACAGCCTCCAACCGCGTACGCGCCCGGCTGGCCCGTCTCGGCGTGCAGCGCTCCTCGCCGTACAACCCGGTCCTCGAACCGCTGCTGCGGACCGTACGCGGCAACGACCCCAAGATCGAGACGGCCGTCCTCCGCCAGATCGAGCGCGCCTACCAGGTCGCCGAGCGCTGGCACCGGGGGCAGAAGCGCAAGAGCGGCGACCCGTACATCACGCACCCCCTCGCCGTGACCACGATCCTCGCCGAACTGGGCATGGACCCGGCCACGCTCATGGCGGGGCTGCTGCACGACACCGTCGAGGACACCGAGTACGGCCTGGACACGCTGCGCAAGGACTTCGGTGACCAGGTCGCCCTCCTCGTCGACGGCGTCACCAAGCTCGACAAGGTCAAGTTCGGCGAGGCCGCCCAGGCCGAGACCGTACGCAAGATGGTCGTCGCCATGGCCAAGGACCCCCGGGTCCTGGTCATCAAGCTCGCCGACCGGCTGCACAACATGCGCACCATGCGCTATCTCAAGCGGGAGAAGCAGGAGAAGAAGGCCCGCGAGACGCTGGAGATCTACGCGCCGCTGGCCCACCGCCTGGGCATGAACACCATCAAGTGGGAGCTGGAGGACCTCGCCTTCGCGATCCTCTACCCCAAGATGTACGACGAGATCGTCCGGCTCGTCGCTGAGCGGGCGCCCAAGCGCGACGAGTATCTGGCCATAGTGACCGACGAGGTCCAGTCCGATCTGCGCGCCGCCCGTATCAAGGCCACCGTCACCGGCCGGCCCAAGCACTACTACAGCGTCTACCAGAAGATGATCGTGCGAGGCCGGGACTTCGCCGAGATCTACGACCTGGTGGGCATCCGCGTCCTCGTCGACACGGTCCGCGACTGCTACGCGGCGCTCGGCACCGTCCACGCCCGGTGGAATCCGGTACCGGGGCGGTTCAAGGACTACATCGCGATGCCCAAGTTCAACATGTACCAGTCGCTGCACACGACGGTCATCGGACCCAGCGGCAAGCCGGTCGAGCTGCAGATCCGTACGTTCGACATGCACCGCCGGGCCGAGTACGGCATCGCCGCGCACTGGAAGTACAAGCAGGAGGCCGTCGCCGGGGCGTCCAAGGTCCGTACGGACATCCCCAAGAACGTCGGCAAGGGCGCGGGCCAGGACACCGTCAACGACATGGCGTGGCTGCGCCAGTTGCTCGACTGGCAGAAGGAGACCGAGGACCCCAGCGAGTTCCTGGAGTCCCTGCGCTTCGACCTGTCGCGCAACGAGGTCTTCGTCTTCACGCCGAAGGGCGACGTCATAGCGCTGCCGGCCGGGGCCACCCCCGTCGACTTCGCCTACGCCGTCCATACGGAGGTCGGCCACCGCACCATAGGGGCGCGGGTCAACGGGCGGCTCGTCCCTCTCGAATCGACCCTCGACAACGGCGATCTGGTGGAGGTCTTCACCTCCAAGGCGTCGGGCGCGGGACCCTCACGGGACTGGCTGGGCTTCGTCAAGTCGCCACGGGCCAGGAACAAGATCCGTGCCTGGTTCTCCAAGGAACGCCGCGACGAGGCGATCGAGCACGGCAAGGACGCCATCGCCAAGGCGATGCGCAAGCAGAACCTGCCGATCCAGCGGATCCTCACCGGCGACTCGCTCGTCACGCTCGCGCACGAGATGCGCTATCCCGACATCTCCTCCCTGTACGCGGCGATCGGCGAGGGCCATGTCGCCGCGCAGGGCGTCGTACAGAAGCTCGTGCAGGCGCTCGGCGGCGAGGAGGCCGCCAACGAGGACATCGCCGAGAGCGCGCCGCCCTCGCGCGGCCGCTCCAAGCGCCGCTCCAGCAGCGACCCCGGTGTGGTCGTCAAGGGCGTCGATGACGTATGGGTCAAGCTCGCCCGCTGCTGTACGCCGGTCCCGGGCGACCCGATCATCGGCTTCGTGACCCGCGGCAGCGGCGTCTCCGTACACCGAGCGGACTGCGTCAACGTCGACTCGCTGTCGCAGCAGCCGGAGCGGATCCTCGAAGTCGAGTGGGCGCCCACCCAGTCGTCCGTCTTCCTCGTCGCCATCCAGGTCGAGGCGCTGGACCGGTCCCGGCTGCTGTCCGACGTCACACGGGTCCTGTCCGACCAGCACGTCAACATCCTGTCGGCGGCCGTCCAGACGTCCCGCGACCGGGTCGCCACGTCGCGCTTCACCTTCGAGATGGGCGATCCGAAGCACCTCGGGCATGTGCTGAAGGCGGTACGGGGCGTGGAGGGCGTGTACGACGTCTACCGCGTCACGTCCGCCCGTCGGCCCTAGGCCGTGTCTTCGAAGTCCCGCCTGGCCCGCGACGCCGCAGTGACATCAGCTGCTGCCGCGGCGGGCGGCACCTCGCCGCGTTGTCGGAGTCGGCCGAGTACGCCCGGTACGAGGCCGATCCTCCGCCTTGCGATGCGCCGCACCAGCCGCCGCGGGCCCCGCCCTGCGGGCGGACGGCGCTACTTCGAAGACACGACCCAGGGTCCCTGACGTCACGAAAGGAGCGGCCCGGCGGTGGTCCCACCGCCGGGCCGCTCCTTCGTCACGCGTGTGGCGTCAGCCGCCGAACTCCTGAAGACCCTTCAGCGCCTGGTCCAGCAGCGCCTGCCGGCCCTCCAGCTCCTTCGCCAGCTTGTCCGCCCTGGCGTTGTTGCCCGAGGCGCGTGCCGCGTCGATCTGCGTGCGCAGCTTGTCGACGGCCGCCTGGAGCTGACCCGTCAGACCCGTCGCACGCGCGAGCGCCTCCGGGTTCGTACGGCGCCACTCGGTCTCCTCGGACTCCTGAAGCGCCCGCTCGACCGTCTGCATCCGGCCCTCGACGCGGGGCCTGGCGTCGCGCGGCACATGCCCGACGGCCTCCCACCGCTCATTCAGGGTCCGGAACGCGGCACGGGCCGCCTTCAGGTCCCTCACCGGCAGCAGCCGCTCGGCCTCCGCCGCCAGCTCCTCCTTGACCTTCAGATTCTCCGTCTGCTCCACGTCCCGCTCGGCGAAGACCTCACCACGGGCGGCGAAGAAGACGTCCTGGGCGCCGCGGAAGCGGTTCCACAGGTCGTCCTCGGCCTCGCGCTGCGCGCGGCCCGCGGCCTTCCAGTCGGTCATCAGCTCGCGGTAGCGCGCCGCCGTCCCGCCCCAGTCCGTGGAGCCCGACAGCGACTCGGCCTCGGTGACCAGCTTCTCCTTGGCCTTACGGGCCTCCTCGCGCTGCGCGTCCAGCGAGGCGAAGTGCGCCTTGCGGCGCTTGGAGAACGCCGAGCGCGCGTGCGAGAAGCGGTGCCACAGCTCGTCGTCGGACTTCCGGTCGAGCCGCGGCAGACCCTTCCAGGTGTCCACCAGCGCGCGCAGCCGCTCACCGGCGGACCGCCACTGGTCGCTCTGCGCCAGCTCCTCGGCCTCCGTGACCAGAGCCTGCTTCGACTCCCGGGCGGCGTCCGTCTGCTTGGCCTTCTGGACCTTGCGCTCCTCGCGGCGCACCTCGACCGTGGCGACAAGCCCGTCGAGACGCGTACGCAGGGCGGCGAGATCCCCGACGGCGTGATGCTCGTCCACCTGCGTCCGCAGATGGTCGATGGCGGACTGCGCGTCCTTGGCCGAGAGATCGGTGGTCTTCACCCGCTTCTCAAGAAGGCCGATCTCGACCACCAGGCCCTCGTACTTGCGCTCGAAGTAGGCCAGCGCCTCTTCGGGAGAGCCTGCCTGCCACGATCCGACGACCTGCTCGCCCTCGGCCGTACGCACGTACACGGTGCCTGTCTCATCGACACGGCCCCACGGGTCGCTGCTCACAGCGCCTCCTCCACCTGATGCCTGCGGGGGTGCCCCCCGGGCATCGTCCACAGTTTCCCGGACGGGCCTCGCCCGTCTTCCGCGACGCGAGATAAGGATCCGCAAAGCCGATCCGCGCGTCGCACAACGCCAATCTAGGTGACCGGTGGCCCGGCTGTCCGCACTCCGCACGGCCGAAATTCACGGGTACGGCGGCGGGGCGGTCCGAGGCCCCGCGCCACGGCCCGCCCCGCCGGTCACCCGTGGTCACGTCTTGTCGACGGTGCCCTTCTCGATCGTGACGGTCTTCTTCGGCGGACCGTCACCCTTGTTGCCGCCGGTGACACCCGCCGCCGCCACGTCCTTGACCGTCTTCAGGCCCTTGGCGTCCAGAGTCCCGAACGGCGTGTACGAGGGCGGCAGTTTGGTGTCCTTGAACACCAGGAAGAACTGGCTGCCACCGCTGTTCGGCTGGCCGGTATTCGCCATCGCCACCGACCCCGCCGGGTAGGTCACCGCGCCGTCCGCGGCGGGCTTGCCGAGTGCGTCGAGGTTCTCGTCCGCGATCGTGTAGCCGGGACCGCCCGTGCCGTCGCCCTTGGGATCGCCGCACTGGAGCACGAAGATGTTCTCCGTGGTCAGACGGTGACACTTGGTGCCGTCGAAGAACTTCTTGTCCGCGAGGGACTTGAAGGAGTTCACCGTTTCCGGTGTCTTCGCCGCGTCCATCGCGATGCCGATGTCGCCCTGGTTCGTCTTCAGGGACATCGTGTAAGCGGCCTTGGCGTCGATCGTCATCTTCGGCCCGGCCGGCTTGCTCTCGCTGGGCGACGGCGGCGCCGAAGGACTGTCCTGCGCGACGTCCTTCTCCTCGTTGTCGTCCGTCAGTCCCGCGATGGCGTACGCGCCACCTCCCGCCGCCAGCACGACGGCCAGCGCGGAAGCGATGACCGCGTTACGGCGCCTGGCCTTGGTGCGGATCTCCGCCCGGCGCTGCTGCTGCCGCTCGAACTTCTCCCTGGCAAGCTGGCGCCGGCGCTGCTCGCTGTTGACCACCGGGTCGTCTCCTCGTGTATTTGTGTCTTCGTGGGCCCTGTGAAGGCAGTCCTGTGAACGCGTAACTAGCCCCGTACGGTATATGGGTTACCTGTGGAATGAGGAGCGCCGGTAGGCTCTGATCTGCTGCAATCTCCCGACGGACGACATTTGAGGACGATCGTGCTTATTGCCGGGTTCCCCGCCGGGGCCTGGGGGACCAACTGCTACCTGGTCGCCCCCGCCGCGGGCGAGGAGTGCGTGATCATCGACCCGGGCCACCAGGCCACCGAGGGCGTCGAGGAGACGCTCAAGAAGCATCGCCTGAAGCCCGTCGCCGTCATCCTCACCCACGGCCACATCGACCACGTCGCCTCGGTCGTCCCCGTGTGCGGCGCCCACGACGTGCCCGCCTGGATCCACCCGTCGGACCGGTACATGCTGAGCGACCCCGAGAAGGCCCTCGGCCGCTCCATCGGGATGCCGCTCATGGGTGAACTGACCGTGGGGGAGCCCGACGACGTCAAGGAGCTGGGCGACGGCGCCGAGCTGGACCTGGCGGGCCTGCGCTTCGGCGTCGCGCACGCGCCCGGCCATACGAAGGGGTCGGTGACCTTCAGGATGCCCGAGGCGGCGGACATTCCGCCCGTCCTGTTCTCGGGCGACCTGCTGTTCGCCGGCTCCGTCGGACGCTCGGACCTGCCCGGCGGCGATCCGGCCGAGCTGCTCGAGTCGCTGGGCCGTGTGTGCCTGCCGCTCGACGACTCGACCGTGGTGCTGTCCGGCCACGGCCCCCAGACGACCATCGGCCAGGAGCGAGCCACCAACCCGTATCTGCGCGAGGTGGCCGCAGGCCCCGGAAGCGGCCCGAGCGCCGCTCCGCGACGAGGATTGTGACGCAGCGAATCCCATGAACACCTTTCAGGCCCCCAAGGGCACGTACGACCTGCTTCCGCCGGACTCCGCCGTGTTCCTCGCCGTACGCGAGGCGATCTCCGCACCCCTGCGGAACTCCGGCTACGGCTACATCGAGACCCCCGGTTTCGAGAACGTCGAACTCTTCGCGCGCGGAGTCGGCGAATCCACCGACATCGTGACCAAGGAGATGTACACCCTCACCACCAAGGGCGGCTCCGAGCTGGCGCTGCGCCCCGAGGGCACGGCCTCCGTGCTCCGCGCCGCGCTGGAGGCGAACCTGCACAAGGCGGGCAACCTGCCCGTCAAGCTCTGGTACTCGGGCTCGTACTACCGCTACGAGCGCCCGCAGAAGGGCCGCTACCGCCACTTCTCGCAGGTCGGCGCGGAGGCCATCGGCGCCGAGGACCCGGCTCTCGACGCCGAGTTGATCATCCTCGCCGACCAGGCGTACCGCTCGCTGGGGCTGCGCGGCTTCCGCATCCTGCTGAACTCCCTGGGCGACAAGGAGTGCCGCCCCGTCTACCGCGAGGCGCTTCAGGGCTTCCTGCGCGATCTCGACCTGGACGAGGAGACGCGCCGGCGCATCGAGATCAACCCCCTGCGGGTCCTCGACGACAAGCGCCGGGAGGTACAGCGCCAGCTCACCGACGCCCCGAAGCTGCGCGACTACCTGTGCGACGCGTGCCGGGAGTACCACGCGCAGGTGCGCGACCTGCTGACCGCGGCGGGTGTCGCCTACGAGGACGACGAACGTCTCGTACGGGGACTGGACTACTACACCCGCACCACCTTCGAGTTCGTGCACGACGGGCTCGGCGCGCAGTCCGCGGTGGGCGGCGGCGGGCGCTACGACGGGCTCTCGGAGATGCTCGGCGGCCCCGAGCTGCCGTCGGTCGGCTGGGCGCTCGGTGTGGACCGTACGGTCCTGGCGCTGGAGGCCGAGGGCATCACGCTCCCACTGGCTCCCGCCACCAGCGTGTTCGCGGTGCCGCTCGGCGAGGAGGCCCGACGGCTGCTGTTCGGCGTGGTCACCGAGCTGCGCAGGGCGGGGGTCGCGGCCGACTTCAGCTACGGCGGCAAGGGGCTCAAGGGCGCGATGAAGAACGCCAACCGCTCGGGCGCGCGGTTCACGATCGTCGCCGGTGAGCGCGATCTCGCCGAAGGCGTGGCGCAGGTCAAGGACATGGAGAGCGGCGAGCAGAAGCCCGTGCCGCTCGACGCGCTGGTGGCCGACCTCACAGCGAAGCTCGCCTGATTCCACGAGAAGCACGAGAAGTACGAGAAGGCGGAGAAGCACGAGAAGGCCGACGGCCCCGGACGCGGTAGGCGTCCGGGGCCGCCGCCGTCCTTATGTCCATCGAACGGTGGAGATGGGGGTGGGTGCGGCAGAATGGCCGAGCCCTCTGCGGATGCAGGCCACGAGTGATGGAACGGCGATATGACGAGTGCAGCGCTGGACGACGTGTCCGCCAACCCGGAGGATCACGGCACCCCCGGTCTCTTCGGGGCGGGGCGGGTGCTGGCGTGGTTGTTGGTGGTGACG
>NZ_JARJHW010000270.1:0-7395 GCF_040560175.1 Streptomyces panacea | reverse complement strand
GTGCGGATCGCCGGTACAGATTCCGGTACAGATTCCGGCACAAATGCCCGTACGGATCGCCCGTACGGATCGCCTCCATGGGTAGCCGAATGGCGGCGCCCCAAACTTGCCGGAACGCGAGCCCGGACTCACCCTGAGGCTGCGGGCCACGGTCGATGCCCACGGAGACCGCCCGTGTGTGGCTGCCGCGCGGGGCCTGGTCGACACCCCCGTTTCGCGCCCCGTCCGCCGAACCGGGGACAGGCGCCGGGACCCGTGACGTCCGGAGAGGAGCACGCCATGCACCACGACGAGATGATCGGAAAGATTCAGGCGCTCGCCCGGCTGCCGGACCGTGGATCCACCGAGCGGGCGACCCAGGCCGTGCTGCGGACGCTGGGCGAACGGCTGCCTGCCGGGCTCGCCGACCATGTGGCCGCGCAGCTGCCGCCGGAGCTGGCCGCCTGTCTGCGGCTGCCGGCGGAATTCGCCGCGGCGGAAGGGCGGGACACGGGCTCCGGCGAGCGCTTCGATCTGATCGCCTTCACGGGCCGGGTCGCGGACCGCGCGGGCACCACGGAGGACGCCGCGCTCCGGGAGTCGGCCGCCGTGCTGGAGGTGCTGGACGCCGCCCTGGCCCCCGAGCTGATGAACAAGATCGCCGCCGCGCTGCCCGTCGACATCGGCGCACTGCTGCCCGCGGGCCGCGCCACCGGCGACCTGGGCTGAGGCTCGCCCCAGAAGCGGAAACCGAGAGCCGAGAGCCGAGAGGAAAGGCATGTGATGGCCGATCGTGAGCGTAAGCCCGTACTGGTGGCGGACGCCGGGTCGTCCAGCGTGCACCTGACCGTTTTCGCGAACGACGGCACGGCGCTCGCCTCGTACGACGACACGTCGGCGCCGGGCGACAACATGTCGGGGCAGCTCCGGGAACTGCTCAGATTCGCGCCGGCGCCCACGGCGGTCGGGCACCGGATCGTGCACGGCGGCCCGGAACTGCGGCAGCACACCCTGGTGGACGACAATGTCCGGGACGCCCTTCAGCGCACGGCCGACCTGGCCCCCTCGCATGTCCCACCGGCCCTGCGCGTGCTCGACGCGGCCCGTGAGCTGCTGCCCAACGTGCCGCACGTCGCCTGCTTCGACACCGTCTTCCACGCCGGTCTGCCTCCCGCCGCCCGGGAATTCGCCGTGCCCGAGACTTGGCGCGGCGAATTCGGCGTACGGCGCTACGGCTTCCACGGCCTGTCCTACGCCTGGGCACTGGCCCGCACGGCCGAACTGCTCGGACAGCGGCCGAAGAGGCTGCGGATCGTCATCGCCCATCTCGGCGGTGGCTGCTCGGCGTGCGCCGTACGCGACGGCACGAGCGTCGACACCACCATGGGCTTCACCCCGCTGGACGGCCTGGTGATGAGCCGTCGCAGCGGCGCCGTCGACCCGGGCGCCCTGACCTGGCTGCAGACCCGGCACGGCCTGTCCGCGCAGGACATCGACGACGCCCTGAACCACCGTTCGGGCCTGCTGGCCCTGTCCGGGACCTCCGGCGACACCCGCGACCTGGTGCGCGACCGCGCGGCCGGCGACGAGCGGGCCGCTCTGGCGCTGGACGTCTTCACCCACCACTGCCGCCGCGGCATCGCGGCGATGGCGGCGTCCCTGGACCGCGTCGACGCGCTCGTGTTCACCGGCGAGATCGGCGAGGACCAGCCGGAGGTACGCGAGGAGATCTGCGCGGGGCTCGGCATCCTCGGCGTCACCGGCGGTCTGCGGGTGCCCGAGGCCGCTGACGACGGCCCCGCCCATCTGGTCAGCGCCCCGGAGGCGGCGGTCCCGGTGGTCGTGGTGCCCACGGGGGAGGCGCGCCAGATCGACAGGGAGACGCGAAAGCTCCTGCGCGCCCGCTGAGCCTCGGAGCGGGGCCCGTAGGCGGGGCCGTAACACGAGGCCGTAACCGCCTCAGACCCGTCGGGGCAGCCGCCAGACCTCCTCGACGACCCGGTCCGTCAGCGTCTCGCCGGGAGCCCCCTCTCCCCGCAAACGCCCCTCCTGGAGCAGCAGGACATGCCCCGCCGCCCGAGCCGCCGTCAGATCGTGCGTGGCCAGGACGACGGTTCCTCCTTCCGCCGTGACCTCGGCCAGGACATCGGCGATCAGGCCCTGCGCCGCCGCGTCGAGGCCGGTGCCGGGCTCGTCGAGCAGGAGCAGATCGGCCTCCTGGGCCAACCCCTGCGCCACGAGCGCTCGTTGACGCTGGCCGCCCGACAGCTCCCCCAACTGCCGTTCGGCGAGCGGAGTGATATCGAGCCGCTCCATGCTCACCTCCACAACGTCCCGGTCGCGCCGCGACAGTCGCCTCCAGGACCCCCTGCGTTCCCACCTCCCCATGGCCACGGTGTCGCGCACGGTCAACGGCAGCGTGTCGGCGGTCGCGCCACGCTGCACCACGAAAGCCGCGCGTCTGCCGGTCCGGTGTTCCACCGTTCCCGCGGTCACGGGGATCACGCCGGCCATCACACCGAGCAGCGTGGACTTGCCCGAACCGTTCGGACCGACAACGGCTGTCGTGGTGAACGCCGGTACTCGTGCGGTGAGTTGGCACAGCACCGAACGGTTGGCATAGCCGGCCGTCACCTCGTGGAGCCCTACCTGTCGTCCCATTTGTCGTCGCATCTCCGAAGCGCTCCCACTACCTAGTTTGAAACGATAATCATTTTCATTGTAGTGTCCAGCTCCATGGAATGGCTGGTGGGTCCCTTCGAAGTGGCCTTTGTGCAACGCGCCCTGTGGGGCGGCGTCCTCGTCTCTCTGATCTGCGCCCTGGCGGGCACCTGGGTCGTGCTCCGAGGCATGGCGTTCTTCGGGGACGCCATGTCGCACGGCATGCTCCCCGGCATCGCGCTGGCCTCCCTGCTGGGAGGCAATCTGCTCGTCGGCGCGGCCGTGAGCGCGGCCGTCATGGCCGTCGGCGTCAGCCTCGTCGGCCGGTCGCCGCGGCTGTCCCAGGACACCAGCATCGGGCTGCTGTTCGTGGGAATGCTGGCGCTGGGCGTGATCATCGTCTCCGGTTCGGAGTCGTTCGCCGTCGATCTGACCGGCTTCCTCTTCGGTGATGTGCTGGCGGTCCGCCCGACCGATCTCGCCTATCTCACAGGCGCGTCGGGCCTGGCCCTGGCGATCTCCGCACTCGGCCACCGGCCGTTCGTCGCGCTCGCCTTCGACGAACGCAAGGCGCACACACTGGGGTTGAGGCCGCGCGCCGCGCAGACGGCACTGCTCGCTCTGCTCACCCTCGCGATCGTCGCGTCGTTCCACATCGTGGGAACGCTGCTGGTCTTCGGTCTGCTGATCGCGCCGCCCGCCACGGTGCTGCCGTGGGCCCGGCGGATCCCGGCGGTCATGGCCGGGGCCGCCTGTCTCGGGGCGAGCGCGACCTTCGTCGGCCTGTTGCTCTCGTGGCATCTCGGCACCGCCGCCGGGGCGACGATCGCCGCGACGGCGGTCCTCCAGTTCCTGCTCTCCACCCTGATCGCCGGCCTCCACCACCGGTGGACGCGGTCCACCACCACACCCACGGCCGACCGCCCGCACATGGAATACGGACACCCGTCATGACACCCAGAGCGATCCAGCAGAACCGGACCACTACCGCCCTGTCCCGCGCCGTACTCGTCGGCGCGGGGCTGCTCGCGGGCCTCACGGGCTGCCAGAACGACAGTGGTGGGCAGCGGCCCACCACGACACCGCGCACCTCGTCGGCGCCTCATGGATACGTCGAGGGGGCCGAGGAGACCTCCGAGCAGCAGTCCCGTCTCGTACTGGCCGACGCGGGCACCGGCGCGGTCGGCGTTCTCGACCTGATCACCGAGGACCTCACACCCCTGAAGCGAACCGACGGCGTCCGGGGGCTGCGCGCCGACGACCGGTTCGCCTATCTGAGCACCGGCGAGGCGACGTACGCCGTCGACTCCGGTACCTGGACGGTGGACCATGGCGATCACGCGCACTACTACCGGGCCGGGATCCGCCATGTCGGCCCGATCGGCGGACCCGACGCCGCACACATCCACAGCGATCCGAGCGTCACCGCGGTGTCGTCCGCACGGGGCGACACCGAACTGTTCGACCGGAAGAAGCTGGAGAGCGGCACCGTCCCGCGCGGCCGGGCACTCACCGGAACGGGGGCGGGAACGGTCGCCGGGGCGGTCGTCCCCTACAAGGAACACCTGTTGGTCGCGTCGGCCGGGGCCGAGCGGGACACCGTGGAGGTCCGCGCCCGGGACGGCGCGGCTGTCGCCTCGATCGACGAACCGTGCGCCCAGGCGCGGGGCGAGGCCGTCACCCGACGGGGCGTGGTGTTCGGATGCGCCGACGGCGCCCTGCTGGTGAGCGAGGACGAGGGCGCGTTCAGCGCCGCGAAAATCCCCTACGGCAAGGCCGTGAGCGCCGGCGGGCGTGCCGCCGAATTCCGCCATCGGGCGGGCAGTACGGCTCTCGCGGCCACCTCCGGCGACGAAGCGGTCTGGGTCCTCGACGTCACCGACAGAACGTGGGCGCGGATAGAGACCGGTCCGGTCGTCGCCGCCAACACCGCCGGGGAGGGTGCGCCGTTGCTCGTACTCGGCGAGGACGGCGCTCTGACCGCGTACGACATCGCCACCAAGAAGCGCACCGCGCGCAAGGAACTCCTTCCGAAGGGCGCCTCTTCCGCTGTCATCGAGGTCGACACCTCGCGCGCGTACGTCAATGACGCCGCCGCACGGAAGATCTACGAGATCGACTACAACGACGGTCTCCGGCTCGCCCGGACCTTCCCGCTCGACTTCGCCCCGACGCACATGGTGGAGACGGGCCGATGACGCCCCGGCCGCGCCACCTGCCTCGCTTCCGGCCCCTCCCCCTACCCCGCTCGCTGTCCGTGCTCTGCGTGTTGGCCCTGGGTGTCGGTGGCTGTACGGCGCGCGGTCAGGACCGTCCGGCCGTGGTCGTCACCACGAACATCCTCGGTGACATCACCCGCAACATCGTCGGCGAAGAGGCCGACGTGACGGTGCTGATGGGGGCCGGCGCCGATCCGCATTCCTTCGGTGTCTCCGCTCCCCAGGCGGCCTCCCTCGAACAGGCCGATCTCGTCGTCCACAACGGGCTCGGGCTTGAGGAGAACGTCCTGCGGCATGTCGAAGCCGCGAAGGAGGCAGGTGTCTCCACACTGGCCGTCGGGGACGCCGTCGACCCGATCGCCTATACGTCGGGCGAGAGCGCGGACGCACCGGATCCGCATTTCTGGACCGACCCCGAGCGGGTCCGCCGGGCCGTCGGCCTCATCGCGGATCAGGTCGTCAGACACGTGAAGGGTGTCGACAAGAAAGCCGTCGAGAAGAACGCGTCGGCGTACGCGGGGAAAGTCGCCGAACTCGGCTCCTGGATGCGGACGACTTTCGACGAAATACCCGCGCACAGACGCCAGTTGGTGACCAACCACCATGTCTTCGGGTATCTGGCGCAGCGTTTCGGATTCCGGATCGTGGGCGCCGTCGTCCCGAGCGGCACCACCCTCGCGTCGCCGAGCGCCTCGGATCTCAAGTCCCTGGCCGACGCCGTCGAAAAGGCGGGCGTGAGAGCCGTCTTCGCCGATTCTTCCCAGCCGGACCGGCTGGCCCAGGTGCTGAAGCGCGAGAGCCGAATCGACGTCGAAGTCGTGCCGTTGTTCTCCGAATCCCTCACCGAGAAAGGAAAAGGCGCGGCCACCTATCTGGAAATGATGCGCGCCAACACCAGGTCCATATCGAAGGGCCTGGGCACCGAATGACCCACGAGAGGAAAACCACGTAATGAAGCACGGACCACGCCCCCGGGCGACGATCGCCCTCACCGCACTGCTCGCGGCCTGCGTCACGCTCACCGCGTGCGGCGGCGGCGACGCGTCCGGAACCGCGGCGGAGAAGTCGTCGGACACGCCGGACACCTCGGACACGTCGGCGAAGCCGGTCAAGGACCCGATCGTCGCGACGTACGACGGAGGTCTGTACGTACTGGACGGCGCGACGCTGAAAGTCGCCGGGGACATACCCCTGAAGGGGTTCAACCGGGTCAACCCGGCGGGCGACGACCGTCATGTGATGGTCTCGACCGCGACGGGCTTCCAGGTCATGGACGCGGTCGGCCGGCGGCTCACGGACGTCGAGTTCAAGGGCCCGAAGCCGGGCCACGTGGTGCGCCACGCGGGCAGGACCGTCCTCTTCTCGGACGGCACCGGCGAGGTCACCGTCTTCGACCCCGAGGATCTCGGCGACACCCGGCCGAAGAGCACGACGTACGACTCGGCCGCCCCGCACCACGGGGTCGCCATCCAGCTGGCGAACGGCGAGTTGGTGACGACCCTCGGCACGGAGGAGAAGCGGGTCGGCATCACCGTACTCGGCGAGGACCGCGAGGAGATCACGCGGAGCGAGGAGTGCCCCGGCGTCCACGGCGAGGCGACCGCGCGGGACGAGGCGGTCGTCATCGGCTGCGAGGACGGCGTCCTCGTCTACAAGGACGGCGCGATCAAGAAGGTCAAGAGCCCTACGGAGTACGGCCGGATCGGCAACCAGGCCGGGTCGGACGAGTCGCCGATCGTTCTCGGCGACTACAAGAAGGACAAGGAAGCCGAGTTGGAGCGCCCGGAGCAGGTGTCGCTGATCGACACGGAGTCGGGCACGATGCGGCTCGTCGACATCGGCACGAGCTACACCTTCCGTTCGCTGGCCCGCGGCCCGCACGGTGAGGCGCTCGTCCTCGGCACCGACGGCAAGATCCACGTCATCGACCCGGCGACGGGCAGAATCACCAAGCGGATCTCCGCGCTCGGTTCCTGGCAGGAGCCGCTGGACTGGCAGCAGCCGCGACCGGCGCTGTTCGTGCGTGACCACATCGCGTACGTGTCCGACCCGGCGAGCAGGAAGCTCCTGGCGATCGACATCGAGTCCGGCGAACGGACGGCCTCGACGGAACTGCCCAAGTCCCCGAACGAGTTGAGCGGTGTGAAGCGGCACTGATCCGGCATCGGACGGCGGCCGGGAGGATCGGACCGGCCGAGCCGAACCGATCGGCCGAACCGGCCGGAAGGCCGGAAGGCCGGAAGGCCGGAAGGCCGGAAGGCCGGAAGGCCGGAAAGCCGGAAAGCCGGAAGGCCACGGTGCGTCGCCGCGCCGTGGCCTTCCGGCTTGATGCTTCTCGCTTCGCCCTGCACGGCCCGGGATCGCGGCCTACCTCCGGGGGAAGCTCTCCGGTGCCTGATCCTTCGGGTCGGTCCCCGTCTGGACGGGGGTCGGTTCGACGGAGGCGTTGCCGGGTGGCGACATCGGCAGGCGGCTGGGGGCGGCGGTTCCGGTGCCGCGGCCGGTCTGGATGCTGTCTCTTATACACATCTCCGAG